>NZ_JBHVVI010000003.1:0-186072 GCF_042883685.1 Kitasatospora sp. NPDC058190 | reverse complement strand
CGGAGGGTGGTGCCCCGGCGCGCGGTGGTGGTGAGGGCGAGGTGAAGTTCGAAGCCACGCCCCGGAACGCGTCCGTGCGTGATCGCGTTCGCGGCGAGCTCGGCGACGATGAGGAGGGCGGAGTAGAACGGCTCGGTGTGTGTGGAGTTCAGCCCCCAGGTGGTGAGTTGACGTCTGGCGATGCGCCGGCAGATGGCGGCGCCCTTGGGTGTGCCGGCGAGGGTGGTGGTGTGGCTGCGGGGGTTGTCGAGGGGGATCTGGGTGGTCATGGGAGAAAGCGTGGCGGCGCGGACGTACGCTGACCATGGGTCCGAGAAGCACAGAGAGTGCTTGTACGGGTGCGGACAGCTTTTTAGTAGACCGAGTGGGATGGTCGCGATGGGTGCAGCACGAGACAACGGAGCGGGCGACGAGACCCGCGAGGACCTGCCGGAGGACTTGGGTGAGGTCTCGGACTTCTTCCGGGCGATTGGCAAGCAGATCAAGCTCTTCCGGGAGAGGGCGGGGCTTACGCAGAAGGAACTGGCCAGGTTGACCGGATACAGCGAGCAGCTGATCGGCGCCGTCGAGCGGGGGGTGCGCACTCCACAGCCGGAGTTGTTGGTCGCGTCGGACAAGATCCTCGACGCTGGCGGTGCATTGGCGATCGCGAAGGATGACGTGATGAGCGCGCGCGCTAAGGCGCGAGTTCGGCATCCGGCCTGGTTCAGGGGCTATGCGGGCTTGGAGCCGGTGGCCATTGAGATCCACGAGTACAGCACACTGCTCATTCCTGGCCTGCTGCAGACTGAGGCCCACGCTCGAGCCCTCTTCGGAATGCGTCAGCCGCTGCTCACCGAGGAAGTGATCGAGGAGCGAGTGACCGCTCGACTGGCACGGCAGGAGATCTTGACTCGATGGCCTCGGGCGATCTTCAGCTGGGTCATCGAGGAGAGCGTCCTCCAGCGCCCATTGGGAGGTTGGGATGTCCATGGAGAACAGCTGCGACACCTTCTGGCAGTGGGAAGGATGCGTGGCATGGCGATCCACATCATGCCCACCGGCAGCGCTGAACACCCGGCCTTGGGCGGGCCCTTCACGCTGATCACCCCCAAGGGTCGCCCGCAGAACGGATACATCGAGGCGCAGCAAAGTAGCCGCTTGATCACGGATCAGGAAGAAGTCCGTATCATGAATGCACGGTACGGCGCTCTCAGAGGGCAATCGCTCGACGTGAGGGAGTCGATGTCCTTGATCGAGAAGGTGCTGGGAGAACGATGAACGCGAATCTGGCGTGGATCAAGAGCAGCTACAGCAGCAATGAGGGTGGTCAGTGCGTCGAGGTCGCCGAGACGCCCGGTGTCGTCCTCGTCCGTGACTCCAAGGACAAGAGCGGGCCCCAACTGACCTTCGACCCCGCCGCCTGGAAGGCGTTCGTGTCGTTCGCCGCAACGGCCGAGGTCTGACCGGATCTCCTCTATCCTGCCGCCATGTTGTCCGTGGTGGTGGCCCCCTGGGCCAGCAATGCCGAGCCGGTGTTCACGCATGCGCCGGACGAACTGCACGATGCTGCAAGCACGATGAAGATCGCGGTGCTCGCCGCACTCACCCGCAGTGGGGCGAACCTCGATGCCGAGGTGCCGGTCGTCAACCATTTCGAGTCCGTCGTGGGTGGGGAGTTCGGCAACGACCCGGACTGGGACAGCGATCCGCTGCCCTGGGAGCTCCTCGGCACCCATGTCCCACTCCGCCTGCTCGCCGAGCGGATGATCACCCACTCCTCGAACCTCGCCACCAACCTCTGCCTGGCCCGCACCGACCAGCGGGCCGTGGCCGAGGTCTGGCGCCAGGCGGGAGCCACCCGCAGCGCGAGCCCGCGCGGGATCGAGGACTACGCGGCGCGCGCTGCGGGCATTCACAACCGGGTCAGCGCCCGCGATCTCGTACGACTCCTCCACTCGCTGGCCGACGAGCCTGAGCTGCTGGGGCTGCTGGAGCGCAACGACTTCCGGGTGGACCTCGCCGCAGGCCTCCCGCCGGGCACCCGGATCGCGTTCAAGAACGGCTGGGTCCCCGGCGCCCGGCACTGCGTCGGCCTGGTCCACCCGTACGACTGCCCGCCGTACCTGATCGCGGTCTGCTACACCGGCCCGCTCGCCTCCGGCGCGGACCGCGACGACCCTGCGGCCCGCCTCCTGGCCCGCATCTCAGCGGAGGTCTGGAAGCGGCGCAAGGAGATCACTCGCTGACCGCGGACCCAGGCCGACGTGCCGGATCACAGGACGACCGCGAGGAATCCCAGTACGTAGGCGACGGCGAAGATGCCCGGAACCCACTGTTCGACGTGGCTCAACGGGAGGTAGCGACGCCAGTCGCGGCCCTCCCCGAGGATTCTCCACTCCGCGCGTGAGTAGGCGTAGGCGGGGAGCCGTTCCTCCAGTGCGCCGATCACCACGAACTTGGCCCCGTTGAGCTGGCGGTACGAACGAACGAGCACGTACCAGGCCGCGCAGGTGGAGACGATGATCACCAGCCCGGGGAGGAGCAGCCCGACCGACAGGTTGTCGCGTATGTCGGGCAGGCGAGTGGCCAGGAAGGTCACGATGGCGCCGTGGAGGGTGAGGAAGAAGGTGTTCGACAGGTTCCGGCGGGCGCTCACCCGGTCGGCCATCTCGACGCACAGTTTGTACTGCTCCAGGACCGCGGCCTGGTAGGCCGCCGTGCTCTCGTAGTCGGACTTGCCCACGTTGTCGTTCCACAGCGATTCCCGGACTTCATCCATGCAGTGCATGATGACCTGTCACATCAGGTACTGGCTATAGGGATCAGCGTTCCTCGGTTCGGGAACGGAGCTCGGCGGAGCGTGGCTTGGGGGGTGGGGCTGACGTGTCTTCGCGTCTTCGGGCGTTCGCCCGGCTGATCACGGTGCTCGCGGTCGCGGCGGCGTACATCGCGCTGCAGGCGACGGTTGCCGTGGGGCTGGACCACCAGGCCGTCGACCGCTTTCGTGATGCCCGCTCGCGAGCCGTCGCGTTCGCCACCGCGCTCGACCGCTACGGAGCGGGGGAGGTCGTCGCACTCGCGGAACTTCGGGAGGGCCAAGCCTGGTTCGGCGCGAACGCGCCGTCGGCGTCGGCCGGAAGCCGGTCCATCACCTCCGCGGCCCTCCGCGACGCGGAGGCGGGCGCGATCACGTCGGCGCGCGGGCGTGCGGCCGGGCTGGCGACGGCGGTCCAACGGGAACAGGCGGGTCAGGGAGGGGATTTGAGTGTCGACCGGCTGACGGCGCTGGTGGCGGGGGCGGTCGCCGCGGTCCTGCTCGGGCCGGCCCTCTCGCTGCGTCGCCGCCGCCGGTCGGGTGCTGCGGAACTCGTGGGTCTCGTCAGCCGGTTCGCCCCGCCGCAGTCGCGGTGGCGTCCGGTGTTCGTGCTGGCCAGCCACATCGGGTACATGTTGTTCGCGGGAGGGTCCTTCACCGTTTCCGCAGCGGAGCGGGACGGGCGCAAGGTGCCGCTGGACCAACAGCTCCTGCTGCTGCTCGGCGGTCTGGCGGCACTGGCTCTCGGGTTTCTGATTCTGCGCCGCTCCCGGGCGCACTCGGCGCGTGGCGCGGCCCAGACGCTTTTGGTGGACGGCCGTAGGCCCGTGCTCTACCTGCGAAGTTTCGACGACGACGAGATCGCCGCCCAGACCGACGACGCGGCGGATGTCAACCTCCATTCCCGGGAGGAACAGTTCGCGCTTGCGCTGGGTGCCGTCGGACCGGTGATCGCGGTGGGGAGGCCCGGGGAGCCCCTGCCCCGACTGGGGGCGGCGCGGTTCTACCTGCCTCTCGACGACTGGCAGCCCACCGTGTTGCGACTGATGGAGATGTCCCAACTCATCGTCCTGCGTCTGGGGCCGGGTGAGGGACTGTGGTGGGAGGTCGAGCAGGCCCGCGCCACACAGCAGCCGGGAAAGCTGATCCTGCTGGCACCGGGCACCCACTGGCCGGAGTTGGCCGTTCGGCTCAATGGCTACCTGCCCGCCCCGTTGCCGCTGGAGGCGGTGGGCGCGAACGTCGACGACGACAACTGGATCTCCGCCGTCATCGCCTTCGACGACGGGTGGACGCCCACGGTGTTCCCGGTCGGGCGCGTCCGCAAGGGGTTTCGGGCCTGGATGTGGCGTGAGGCACTGGGCGCTCTGGAGACGCCGACGGCTCACCTGGCCCGCACGATGCGGCAGGCCCTGGCGTCCGTGGGGCGTCGCAGGCGGACGATGGTCTGGAGGGCCCGATTCGCGACCCAGTTGTCGGTCTGGGTCGGTCTCAGACTGCTCTCGGCGGTGGCCCTCCTGGTGTGGCTGGGGTACCGGGTGCTGCAGTTGGTCGGCTTCCGGTGAGGCGATCGCTGCGACGGCCCGCTCGGGTCGAAGGGAACAAAGCCTCGGTGGAACAGGGGACATGAGAAGGCGACGCGCAGTACCCTGTCCTTCGCCCTGAGCGGTGTGCAGCGGTTCTACGAGCTTCTGGGGGAAGCGTGGACAGTCCGCAGCAAGACGCGCCTTTGAGCGCGGGCCCGGTTGGCGCGCAGCGGCACAGGGCCGTGGTCGGCCTGGGCGTCGCGGCGACGGTACTGATCCTGGCGACGCTCGTGTACGACGTGTTGTTGACGGTGGCGGACTGGCGCGTCTACCTCGTCGTCGAGGACTACCTTGCCGGGAAGGCGACGGCCGACGAGGTTCTGGCGGCTGACGACTTCTCGGGCAACTTCACGCTGATGACGGGTCTGGCGGTGATGGTGGCGGCGGGTCTGGTGTTCATGGTCTGGCTGTGGCGGGCACGGATCAATGCCGAGAGGCTCGCCGGACGAGGCAGCCAGCGGCGCGCCCGGGCCTGGGTGGTCGCTGGCTGGACCGTCCCGGTGGCCAATCTGTGGGTCCCGTACCAGGTCGTGTCGGACGTCTGGCGGGCCAGCTCGCCAGGACGGAAGGCCTCCCGAGGCCTCATCTCCGTCTGGTGGGCGGCCTGGGTGCTCGGCGGGGTCATCAGCCGGGCCTATCTCTACCTGGTCGAGAAGGACAGGCTCACGGAGGACGACCTACGCCAGGCGGCGGTTCTGTCCACCGTGACCTTGGTGGCCGACCTGGTCGCCGGCGCGGTGATCATCCACGTCCTCAACCGGATCAGCTCCTGGCAGACCCAGCGACGTTCCCACAGCGTGCCCTCCCGGTCGTGATCGGCTCGCTCCGGGGTCGGAACGCGCGTCCCCGAACGGATCCTCATCAGGGCGGCCGCCAGCGTGCAGCGCGGTCCCGCACGGGCACAACCCGTGCGGGACCATACGGGCGAGTTTCAGTACGGCTTGACCAGCACGTGGGCCGCGCCCGGGATGCCGACCTTCAGCAGCTCGTCCTCCTCCGGCGTCGTCTCCGTCCCCGTCTCCTGCTTGAGGATCGCCCGGGACATCGCCTGCACCCACATGGCGCGCGGGCGGCGCCTGGTCTCCCACGCCGCGAGCGCGGCCGGGACGGAGTCCGCCGCGTCCAGGCTCTCGGCCAGCACGAGGGCGTCCTCGACGGCCATGGCGGCGCCCTGGGCCAGGTGCGGGGTGGAGGCGTGGGCGGCATCGCCGGCCAGGGTGATCCGGCCGACGTGCCAGGGCTCCTCGACGGTGACCTGGGAGATCCGGGAGTAGACGACCGCCGCCGGGTCGGTGACCTGGGCGAGGGCTTCGGCGATCGGGCCGCCGAAGCCGGCCAGGCGCTCCCGCAGCTGCTCATGGGCGGTCGACGGGTCCGGGCGGAAGTCCTCGGCCTCGGCGAACACCGAGCCCAGGTACATGAGTTCGTCGCTGATCGGGGTGAGCAGCGCCTTGGCCTCGAGGTTGCCCGCTGACATCACCACGCCCTGGACCTCGGGCGAACGGGGTAGCGTGACGCGCCAGTTGGCGAAGCCGGTGTACTCCGGGGCGTACTTCTCCCCGTACAGGTGCTTGCGCAGCGGCGAGCCGATGCCGTCGAAGCCGACGACCAGGTCGTAGCGGCCGCCGTGCCCGCCGGTGAGGGTGACGTCGACGCCGGAACCGTCGTCCTTGACCGACTCGATCGTCGTCCCGAAGCGGACGACGGCGCCCGCAGAGGTCGCGGCGGCGGCGAGGACCCGGGCCAGGGCGGGGCGCGGGATGCCGTTGCTGGAGGGGGCGTCGCCCATCCGGGGCTGGGGGATCCGGGCGAGGGTGGCGCCGGCCGGGTCGCAGATGGTCAGCACCTCCCACTCGAAGCCGACCGCCAGGCACTCGTCCAGCACGCCGATCTCGCGCATCACGTGCAGGGCGTTGGAGGGCTGGACGATGCCGACGCCGAGCGCCTCCAGCCGGCCGCGCAGTTCGGCGACCTCGACGTGGTGGCCGCGGCGGGCGAGGGCGGTGGCGAGGGTGAGGCCGCCGATGCCGCCACCGTGGACGAGGACGCGCAGAGGTGTGGTCATGAGGGGCTCCAAAAGGGCTCAGCCGACGGGGGCGACGGCGGCGAGGTCCATCAGGTGGTCGACCAGGGCGAGCAGCAGATCGCGGCCGAAGGCGCGCTCGCGGACGTCGCCGATCAGCATCGGGACCTGCGGGTCGAGGTCGAGCGCGGCCCGGATCTCGTCCGGGGTGCGGGTGTTGTGGTTGTGGAAGCAGTTGATCGCGACCACGAACGGGATGCCCCGGCTCTCGAAGAAGTCGATGGACGCGAAGCTGGTCTCCAGCCGCCGGGTGTCGGCGATGACGATCCCGCCGAGGGCGCCGTTGACCAGGTCGTTCCACATGAACCAGAAACGCTCCTGCCCGGGCGTGCCGAACAGGTAGACCACCAGCTCGGGGCTGATGGTGATCCGGCCGAAGTCCAGGGCGACGGTGGTGGTGTCCTTCTGGTCGACGCCGGCCAGGTCGTCCACGCCGACGCTGGCGGTGGTCAGGTACTCCTCGGTGCGCAGCGGGGTGACCTCGCTGACCGAGCCGACCAGGGTGGTCTTGCCGACGCCGAAGCCGCCCGCGATCAGGATCTTGACGGCGGCCGGGGCGGCGGCGGGGGCGGCGGCGAGTCCGTCAACCGAACTGCTGGAGTGGGGTGTTGCCATGTTCAAAGTCTCCGGAGTCCTTCGCGTACGGCCGTGAGCAGGCCGAGGTCCACGCCCCCGGCGGCGCGGGCCACCGAGAGCGGTGCCCGGGCCTTCAGCAGGCCCTGGGCGACCAGGTCGCCCAGCAGGATCTTGGTGACCGAGACCGGGAGGTCCAGGCCGGCCGCCACCTCGGCGACGGCTGCCGGGCGCCGGCAGCGGTCGAGGATCAGCCGGTGCTCGGGCTGGAGGCCGCGGGCACCGGCGCGGCTGCCCCGCGCCAGGGCCGCGTCGGCCTCCTCGTCGATCGTGGTGAGCACGGTGATCAGGGTGAGGTCGTCGCGCTCGGGGGCGGTCCGGCCGCGGGTGATGGTGTACGGGCGCACCATGATGCCCGTCTCGTCCTCCGCCTCCGGCTCCTCCAGCTCGCTCCAGTGCGGCACGTGCGGCACCCGGCCGCGCGCCCGGCCGTCCCCCGGCTCGCTGTACGGGCCCACGCGGCCGTCAGCCCCGGTTCCGGCTGGCGAAGACGTCGAAGGACGCAGGCGCGGCCTCGGCCCGGCTCGGGGTGGTGAGCTTCTGGCCGACCTGCTGCACCAGGGTGTGCATCGCGACGGACATCACCTCGGCGTCCACCTCCTGGGAGGCGACCACGGCCAGGTGGGTGCCCTGGGCGGCGGCGATGACGAACAGCCAGCACTCGGCGAGCTCGACGATCACCTGGTGCACCGGCCCGCCGTCGAAGAGCTGGCCGACGCCCCGGGCGAGCGACTGCTGCCCGGTGGCGACGGCGGCCAGGCGTTCGGCGTCGGCCCGCTCGATGGTGCGGGAGTGGCTGACCACGAGGCCGTCGTCGGAGAGCAGGACGGCGTTGCGGGTCCCGGGCACCGAGTCGACGAGTCCGTCCAGCAGCCAGTCCAGGTCCTGGTGGGTGGCGATCGTGCGGTTCATGGCCTGTCTTCCGTTCGTGGGGTTCGGGGTTCCGCGGCCGGCAGGGCCCAGGGGGACGCGACGGACGCGGAGGCGGGGGGACCGGCGGGCGTGCTGGGGGGAGCCGGCGGGGTGGCGGCGGCCCGGGGCAGCGGGTGCTCGCCGCTGTCCTGGGCCCGGGCGGCGCGGGACTGGCGCTGGAAGGCGCCGATGGTGGCGCCGGAGCGGCGGACCGGACGCCCGGAGCGGTTCGGCTGGCCGGGCTGGTCGGCCTGGTCGAGCCGGTCGAGCCGGTGGAACGGGCCGCCGACGGGCTGCTCGTCGGCCGGCTGCCCGTCGGCCGGGTCGACCCACTGCTGCCGGGTCGGCGGCGGCACCCGCAGCTCGGCGGCCAGACTGGCCTGGCGGACCCGCTGCGGCAGCGGAGGCTGCCCGCCCTCGACCGGGCTCACCGGCACGGCGGAGGGGTACTCGCGGGGCTGCCGCCGCTCGGCCAGCCGGTAGTGGTCGGCCGGGCGGTACTGCTCGTCGGCGTACGGGGCCTCGGCCTCGGTGACCCGGGCGTAGGCGATGTCCGGGTAGGCGGGGGCGTCGTGCGCGGGCGAGGCGTCGTGCGCGGCCTGAGCCTGACAGGCCGGGGACGGGTCGGCGGGGGAGCTGTGCTCGATGGGCGGCTCGTTCGCCTGCTCCTGCTGCGCGGTCTGTCCCTGCACCGCCTGCTGCTGGAAGGCGGTCTCCTGGAACGTCGGTTCCTGGAACGTCGGCTCCTGGAAAGCGGGCGCGACGGCTTCGACGGGCCCGAAGGAGTCCACCGGTGCGACCGGCGGCCCCACCGGCACCGCGGGCTGCGGCGGCTCGTCGGAGGCGGAGCGCACCGCCCGGCGGGAGCGCCGGACCAGCGGGATCGGCTCGGCGGGCGCGGTGTCCGGCAGGAGCCCGGCGTCGCCGTCGATGACCAGTTCGTCCGGGACGAGCACGACCACCCGGGTGCCGCCGAAGGCCGATGGCCGGAACTCGACCTTCAGCCCGGTCAGCGCGGCGAGGCGGGCGACCACGTGGAAGCCGAGCCGGATGTCGTCGGCGCGGGCCAGCACGTCGGTGCGCGGCGGGCGGCTCATCAGCTCGTTGGCCGCGTCGTACTGCCCCGGGTCCATGCCCAGGCCCCGGTCCTCGATCTCGACCGCGAGCCCGCGTCCGACCATGGCGGCCCGGACCTCGACCGGGGTGGGCGGCTTGGAGAAGGTGGTGGCGTTCTCCATCAGCTCGGCCAGCACGTGCGCGACCGGCCCGACGGCCCGCTCGGAGATCCACGGGTGGCCCTCGACGTCGATCATGATCCGGCGGTAGTCCTGCACCTCGCCCTGGGCGGAGCGCAGCACGTCCAGCAGCGGGACGGGCTTGCGCCAGCGCCGCTGCGGCTGGCCGCCGGCCATGATGACGAGGTTCTCCTCGTAGCGGCGCAGGCGGGCGGTGAGGTGGTCGAGGTCGAACAGGCCCTCCAGGACCTCCGGGTCCTCGTGCTTGCGCTCCAGCTCGTCCAGCTTGCGCAGCTGGCGCCCGATCAGCAGCTGGGTGCGGCGGGCGATGCGCTGGAGGAGGCGCTCGAAGCCGCGGTGCTGCTCGGCCTGCCGGACGGCGGCCTCCAGCGCGGCGGAGCGGGCCAGGTTGAGCGCCTGGCCGAGGCGGGCGAGCTCGTCGGCGCCGTTGCCGTGCGCCCCGGTGGTGACGGCGCGGGTCTCGGCCTCGACGTCGACCTGCTCGCCGCGGCCGAGGCGGTCGACCACCTCGGGCAGGGTGCGTTCCATCTCCTCGGCCTGGGTCTGCATCTCCTTGATCCGGCGGCGCAGCGAGCGGCTGATCCGCCAGGAGGAGATGACGACGGCGACCACGGTGATCAGGCCGATGACGGTGGTGAGTACGACCCGGGTGAGCAGGCCGAGGACGGCGCCCTTGCCGACCTCGACGATGGCGCTGGTGCGGGCCTCGATGGCCTTGACGAGCTGCGGGTTGAGCTGGTCGACGGCCTGGCGCCACTGGTCCTGGGCGGGTGGCAGTCTGACGGTGCCGTTGGCGTCGGCGGCGGTCGGCCTGGTGAGCTGCTGCTCGACGGCGGTCTTGGCCTGCCAGGCCGGACTGTTCATCAGGTCGTGCCAGGCGCCGGCCTCGCCGGCCGGTACGTACGGGACGACCTGGACGGTGAACAGGTGCTCCTGGGAGCCGATCAGCTGCTGGACCTGCTGGTAGTCGGCGGCGCTGAGGCGTCCGCCGGGCCAGCCGCGGGCCAGGATGGCGTCCTCGCGGGCCAGCATCTCCTTGGCCCAGAAGGAGTTGACCAGGGTCTTGGACACCCAGGTGACCTCGCCCGTGTCGACGTGGCTGAGCGCGGTGAACAGCCGCAGGTCGACGGAGATCAGGTCGGTGTAGTAGGCGAAGACCGTCTGCTGGTCGACGGAGCCCTTGTCCACGGCGGCGCGCTCTTCGGCCAGCTTGCCCATCGCCTGCCGGGCCTCGGCGACGGCGGTGCGCACGTCGTCGGGGGCGTTGTCGGCGGTCTCGCCGGACAGCGCCTGGAACTGGCGCACCGCGTCGTCGGTCAACTGCCGCTGGTGGCGTAGCTGGTCGGCGTTGGCGCCGGGTCTGGCGAGCGCCTCGGCGCTGAGCCGGCGCTCCTCCTGGAGGTTGTAGTAGACGATGTTGGACGGCTGGCCGGCCTTCTGGGCCAGCATGCCCTGGGCGGCCTGGCGCTGGAAGTCGAGGACGGTCTCACCACTGGTCACCGCCCAGAGGGCGACCAGGGCCAGGCTGGGGACGACGGCCAGGACGAGCAGCGCCCCCCGCAGGGACAGGCGTGGCCGCCTGCGGGGGGCCTTCGGCGCCGGGGGCCGCCGATTCGCACGCGCGCGCAGAGCAGACTCCTTGGGGCTGGCGGCCGGCCGGTGGGAGGCGGGCCGTCCGGGCACGGGCTTTTGACGAGGCGATACTAGTCATATCGTGTGATTGGCGTGAATGCCCGTTCGCTGCCTGGGCGGTGCTTGCGCACCAGTTGGGCACAATGTCACCCACGCGTTGACCGTTTGTGTCCGAAGCAGCCTGATTCGGCAGTGCCCGACACAGTGTCAATGACGCGCGCTGACGCCGGATGGCCGTCGTGTGAAAACTGTGTGACGTCCCGCTCGGGGTGGCGCTGCCAGGAGCTGAGCAGTCGGGCGCGGGTCGCCTCCAGCTCACGGCGGGGGTGCGGGCGGTGCTGAGCGCGGCCGGGCGTGCTGCGGCCGGGACGGGGAAGGCATGATGGAGCGATGACCTCCTCCCTCCCCGCCCGAAGCCTCGCGGTCGCCGAGGCGCTGGCGGCGGCCGGCGTCTCCGGTGAGATCGTCGTCCTGCCCGACTCCGCCCGGACGGCAGCCGAGGCCGCCGCCGCCCTCGGCTGCGAGGTCGGCGCGATCGCCAACAGCCTGGTGTTCAGCTGCGACGGCGAGCCGCTGCTGGTGATGACCAGCGGCTCCCACCGGGTCGACACCGCCTACCTGGCCGCGCGGTTGGGCGCCGACGCGATCGACCGGGCCTCCGCCGCCCAGGTCCGGGAGGCCACCGGCCAGGCCATCGGCGGTGTCGCCCCCACCGGCCACCCGGCGCCGCTGCGCACGGTCGTCGACACCGCACTACAGCGGTACGAGGTGCTGTGGGCGGCCGCCGGACACCCCCACACCGTCGTGCCGATGACGTACGAGGAACTGCTGCGGGTGACGGCCGGCACCCCGAGCGCCGTGGTGGCGACGGACTGACGCGGGAGGAGGGCGGCTCGTCGGACGCCGACGGGCCGCTCTCCCGCCGTTCCCGGTCCGGTTCCGCGCCGCCCTGGGGGATCAGAGTGTCCCGTCCAGGCCGTTGACCAACAGCACCACCCCGTGCGTCGCCGCCAGCCGGTCGGCGGCGATCCCGCGGCGTCCGGACGGCTACCTGGCCGCCCGCGGCGACCGTTTCGACGGCGCGACGATCGATCGCGTCCTCGACCGTCCGAACCTCATGACCGCAGCATCTTAAACAAGTTGACGAGGAGCCACCATGCCTGCCCTGCTCATCCTGAACTACGACGTGACCGACCCCGAGCGCCTGGACGCCTACCGCCAGGCCGCCGCCCCCGTCCTGCTCGGCCCGGGCGCCGGCGAGCTCCTCGCCAGTACCGACCGGACCGTCCACCTCCACGAGGGCGGCCGCCCGTCCGGCGGCACCCACACCGTCGTGCTGCGCTTCGCCGACGCCGAACAGGCCCGCGCCGTCTACGAGTCCGAGGACTACCGGGCGCTGCTGGAGGAACGCCTCGCGGCCACCCTCCCGCACACCGCGATGATCGTTCCCACCCTGTAGGCGGCTGACGCCAAGGGGTTGGCCTGCCCGGGCCGAACCCGACCTCGACGCCCCCGGATCCCTCTCCCGGGGTGTCGGGCCGGTGAGGTCCACTGCCGTCGGATTGGCCGTTGAAAGATCCACCCCCAGGGCCGATCGTTGGTGTTTCGGGTACGTCAATGGGAGTGGCACATGGGCATATTCGGCCGGAAGAAGAACCAGCCCTCGGCGGCCGGGCTCGACATCGGCGGCGGCACGCGCCTGCACATCGAGGCCTCGCCGGCGGAGATCAAGCGGATCGCCAAGGACATGCGACGCCGGGCCGAGGCCGGGGACGTCGAGGCGATGGGCCACCTGGGGCGGATCCTCGAGTACCAGGGCAAGGTGGCGGAGGCCATGCTCTGGCACCGGCAGGCCGCCGCCGGCGGGGAGGTGGAATCGGCGGTCTGGCTCGCCGGCCGGCTGGTCGCCCAGGGGCAGCACCACCAGGCCGTCGAGTACCTGCGCATCGCCGTCCACGGCGGCTACCTCCCGGCCGCCTTCAACCTCGGTGCCCTTCTGCTCGCCCAGGACGAGCACAGCGAGGAGGGCGCCCGCTGGATGCTGCGGGCCGCCGAGTCGGGCCACCAGAAGGCGATCGAGTACCTGGGCCTCGACATGGCGAAGCTCCGGGCCGCACGGGAGTCCGTCGCGTCGGACGTGGCCGAGGCGGAGCGGGGCGACGCGGCCGCCGCGCACCGGGCGGCCATGAACCTGCTGGACCTCGCCGAGGGCGAGGAGGCCGAGCGCTGGCTGGAGGTCGCCGCGAGGGGCGGGATCGTCGACGCCGCCTGGGAGTTGGCGCTGCGACTGCGCGACCGGGGTGAGACCGGGCGGGCCCTGGAGCTGCTGGAGCAGGCCGGCCGGGGCGGCCGTGCGGGGGCCGCCAAGCTCGCCGGGCTCTGGCTGTACGAGGACGGCGACCCGGCGGGCGCGGTGCCGCTGCTGCGTCGGGCGGTGCAGGAGGGGGAACAGCTGATCACCCCGATCCTCGGCGCCGCGCTCAGTGCCGCAGGCGACCTGGACGGCGCGGAGGCGGTGCTGCGTCCGGCCGCCGAGGCGGGCGACTGGCAGGCGCAGTTCAACCTGCTGTCCGTCCTCCAGCAGCAGGCGGCCCGCGCCGGGGCAAAGCCGTCGGAGGAGATGTGGGACCTGCTCGGGCGGGCCTCGCTCGGTGTGCACGCGGACGCACAGGGGCGGCTGGATGCCGGAAAGCCCGAGCAGGCCGCCGCCCTGCTGCGGGTGGCCGCCCGGGCCGGCGACCCGGCGGCGCAGCGGTCACTGGCGAAGGTGCTGCTGGCGATGGACCCGAACGATCCCGAGGGGCGGGAGTGGCTGAAGCGCTCCGGCGGCCGGTCCTGACCGGCTTAATCGCTGGTCACGGGGCTGCCGGGTGCGCCAGGATGCCGTCATGGACGCCGTATTCACCCTGGCCTGGCAGCACGCCGCCGGCCTGGTGTGCCCCGAGGACCTGCCGATGGCCGCCGCCGAGCTGCTGGCGGCGGGCGAGGACTCGCCCGCCCTGTGCGACCTCGCGGGGCGGGGCCGGGGCGAGCCGACGGCCGACCTGGAGGAGCTGTTCCGGGAGGCGTTGGAGGAGCTGGGCGTTCCGTGCCCGGACAGCGGCCTCGCCGAGCGCTGTCTGCTCCGCTCTCTGGCGGCCGGGGTGGTCGCGGGCGAGGTGACGCCCAAGGAGGCGGCCGGCAGGGCCTGGCTCGGCATGGGGGAGACCGCCACCGATGTGGAGTGGCAGTTCGCCGAGGCGGTCCTCCGGATGTGCTGCTCCTCCTGTCTGGTGGAAGTGGAGACCTACAACGCCGAGGCCTACCAGGCCTGGGAGCAGGAGGTCTCGGCGGCCGCGGCCATCCTGGCGGCGGCCGCCGACAGTCCGCTCGGTTGGACGCGAAGGCGATGAACGCCCGCCAGGCGCGGACGGTTCGACGCTACGCCGCCGATCGGGTTGCCGTGTCCGAAACCGTTGGTCCGGCGCGGTATCGGCCGTCAGACTTCCCGCTATGCATGGGTTGATCGAGCAGATGGCGGGCCGGCTGGCCGAAGTCCCGGGCGTGGTGGGGGTGATGCTCGGTGGGAGCCGGGCACGTGGTACGCACCGGCCGGATTCGGACTGGGACCTCGGGGTCTACTACCGCGGTGAGCTGGACCTCGCCGCGCTGCGGGAGTTGGCCGGGCCGGAGGTGGAGGTGGCCGGGCCCGGCGACTGGGGGCCGTGGGTGAACGGCGGGGCGTGGTTGCGGGTCGACGGAGTCGCCGTCGACTGGATCCTGCGGGACCTCGACCGGGTCGAGCGGGTGTGGGCGGACTGCCGGGAGGGCCGGTACGAGGTGGGCGTACAGGCCGGGCATCCGCTCGGCTTCTGGTCGCCGTGCTACGCCGGCGAGGTCGCGCTCGGGCGCGTACTCGTCGATCCCGCAGGAGAGTTGGCAGCGCTGCAGGCGCAGACCGCCGCGTACCCCGAGCCGCTGCGCGCAGCGCTGACGGCGGGCGTCTGGGAGGCGGAGTTCCTGGTCGGCGGCGCGGCCAAGGGGGCGGCGCGCGGTGACACCCTGTACGTCGCGCTCTGCCTGTCCCGGGCGGTCGGGGTGCTGGTGCAGGCGCTGTACGCGCGCAACCGGCACTGGTGCCTCAACGAGAAGGGCGCGCTGGCCGTCGCCGCGCAACTGCCCGCCGCGCCAAGGGGGTTCGGGTCTCGGGTGCGAGGCCTGCTGGGTGCGGTGGGGGAGGGGCCCGAGGAACTGACGCAGACCGTGGAGCGGGCGCGGAAGCTGGTCGAGGAGGCCGTGGCGGCGCTGCGAAGCTGATGGGGATCGATCACCCACTCCCCGCCACTCTCAACTTATAGCGCGCGGGGGGCCTTGCCGCAAGGCCCCGGTCATGTCGCAGAATCTCCAACTCCTGGGCAGCCAGGGGGAACGGGAGATGTGCGAGATGCGAGTTGTGTTGTCCACGTACGGGTCGCGCGGTGACGTCCAGCCGCTGGCGGGCCTCGCGGTGAAGCTGCGGGAGCTCGGTGCCGAGGTGCGGGTGTGTGCGCCGCCGGACGAGGAGTTCGCGCAGCGACTGGCCGCCGTCGGGGTGGAGATGGTGCCCGTCGGGGAGTCGGTGCGGGCGCTGGCGAGCGGGGCGTCCTCGCCGACGGTGGACTTCCCGACGCGGGTGGCGAGGCTGGTCGGGCAGTTCCACGAGGCGGTCGCCGCGGCGGCCGAGCCGGGTGGCGCGGTGGTGGCGACCGGACTGTTCCCGGCCGTGGCCGGCGCGCAGGCGGCGGCCGAGCGGGTGGGCGCCCGCTTCACGTACGTCGCGCTGCAGCCGACCATGCTGCCGTCCCCGCACCACCGGCCGTTCGAGTTCCCCAGCCAGCCGTACCCGCCGGAGCTGACCGATCACCGGGAGCTGTGGGAGTTCAACATCGGCACCATGAACGCCCTGTTCCGGGAGCAGGTCAACGCCCACCGGGCGTCGGTCGGCCTCGCGGAGGTGGAGAACGTGCGCGATCACGTGTTCACCGACCGCCCGTGGCTGGCCACCGACCCGCTGCTCGGCCCCTGGCGGCAGCCGGCAGAGCGCGAGGTCGTGCAGACCGGCGCCTGGCTGCTGTCGGACGACCGTCCGCTCCCCGCCGACCTGTCGGCGTTCCTGGCGGCGGGCGAGCCCCCCGTGTACGTGGGCTTCGGCAGCATGCCGCTGCACGGCGCGCCGGACGCCGGACCGGTGGCGATCGAGGCGGTCCGGGCGCTGGGCCGGCGGATCGTGCTCGCCCAGGGCTGGGCGAACCTGGCGCCGGTGGACGGCGGGGACGACTGCTTCGCCGTCGGCGAGGTCAATCAGCAGGCCCTGTTCACCCGGGTCGCCGCGGTCGTCCACCACGGCGGGGCGGGGACCACGACTGCCGCGGCCGTGGCGGGGGCGCCGCAGGTCGTGGTGCCGCAGATCGTCGACCAGCCGTACTGGGCCGACCGCGTCGCCGCTCTGGGCATCGGCGCGGCTCACGACGGCCCAGCGCCGACGGTCGACTCGCTCTCGGCCGCGCTCGAGCAGGTCCTGGCGCCCGAAGTCGGCGCCCGGGCGGCGGCGTTCGCGGGCGAGATCCGCACGGACGGGACGGCGGTGGCGGCGCGGCTGCTCGTCGACGCGGCGGGCTGAGGCCGGGCGGGGTGTCCGCTGGCGCCGGATCCATTCTCTGACTAAGGTCAGAGAATGGATCCGGCGCAGATCGACGCACGCATCGACACCGATACCGGCGCACAGATCGACCAGGTGCGGCGGTTCAACCGCACCGTCACCGAACGCGTGGGCGTGCTCCACGACCACTACCTCGGCCAGGACCGCCCCATCGGCGAGGCCCGACTGCTGTGGGAGGTCGGCGAACAGGGCCAGGACGTGCGCCGGTTGCGGGAACGCCTCGGGCTCGACTCCGGGTACCTCAGCCGACTGCTGCGCTCCCTGGAGGCCGACGGTCTGGTGACGGTCGAGCCGCAGCCCCGGGACAGACGGCTGCGCACCGTCCGGCTCACGGACGCCGGCCGCGCGGAACGCGCCGCGCTCGACGCCCGGAGCGACGAGCTGGCAGCCTCCCTGCTGGAGCCGCTCAACGCCACCCAGCGGGCCCGGCTGGTCGCCGCCATGGCCGAGGTCGACCGGCTGCTGACCGCCGCGACCGTCACCGTGGACACCGTCGACCCGGACCACCCCGACGCCCGGCACTGCCTGCGCTCCTACTACGCCGAGATCCAGGAACGCTTCGAGACCGGCTTCGACCCGGCACGGAGCCTGCTGCCCGACGCGGGCGAACTCCGGCCCCCGCGCGGCCTGTTCCTGGTCGCCCGGCTGCACGGCGAGCCGGTCGGCTGCGCCGGTCTGAAGCTGCTGCCCGACGCCCCGAGCGAGCCGCGTTCAATGACGAGCCGTACGCCCACCACTGGTTCGAGAAGCGGATCGTCTGAGCGGGAGCGGGAAGTCGGCCCTACCGACTTCCCGCTCCCGTCCTGCCCGCCGCGTGCCGCAGCGCGAGGTGGGTCAGCCAGGCCAGGCCGAAGGTGAAGGGGGCGGCGGTGTCCTCGGCCGGGCCGGGAACGGCGGTGCAGACCACCGTGACGGCCAGTGGAACCCAGGCCCGGAGCAGCACCTGTCGCACAACTGCCCTATCCGGCAGGACCTTTGACAGCGCCGGAACGGCAAGTCCGGCCACTGCCAGCGGGATCGTCGGCCCCGCGTGCTTCACGGCCTCGAACACCGTCCAGGCGAGCAGGAACAACCCGAGCCCGCCCCACCCGCACCGGGCGACCCACAGCGCCCGGGCCCCGGTCCCCGCCGAACTCCCCTGAACCGTCACCCCTCCACCGAACCACGGACCCCGGCGCTCCCGCGTCGGACCGGAGACGGAGCAGCCGTGCTACTCCCGGAGGAACTGGCAGCCGGAATCCGGGAGTTTGTCGCCGTTGTGGTCGAAGTACTCCCAGAGCTTCGCCTTCTTGCCCTCCGGCCGGGCCACCACCATCTGACGCAGCGGGGAGTCGGCGACGGTGACGAACGGCGGCTCGGTGACCGTACCGTCCGTCCAGGTCACCTTCACCCGGGCGACGTCGGGGCCGAGGGACAGCGCGACCACGTCGAGCGGGGCCACCGTGTCGTCCTTGCCCCGGTGGCCGACCAGGCCGCCGGCGATGTAGGCCCCGTCGCGGGGGTCGAGCTTGCCCGGCGACGGGGTGATGCCCTCGGCGTCGTGGCCCAGGCGCACTCCGTCCACCGTGAAATAGGTGTTGATCACATCGGAGTTGGGGTCGTAGTACTGGTCGACGAACTCCTTCGTCGGCTTGCTGACCGCCGGGTCGTACGGGCCGCGCTCCTGCCACACCGCCAGCGCCTGCTCGTACGCCCGCTCCTTCGGCGCCACCGGCCACAGCGCCCGCCACAGCTGCCACTCCTTGCCGTCCGGCGTGGTGCCCTGCCCGAGCACCACCCGGATCGGGGTGAACGGGTCCCGCACCGCCGGGGTGGTCGCCACGGCCGACGGCGGGCCGCCGGTGCCGGAGCCGAGCCCGGCACCGGCCGGGACGAGCGGGTGGGAGGCCGCCGGTTCCGGGCGCAGCTCGGCGAGCGCCCCGCCCGACAGCACCACCGCCGTGGCCAGCGCCAGCGCGCCGACCACCGTCCGGCGACGCCGCCGGATCCGGTGCCCGCCCGCCAGGATGTCCGCCACCGGTGCCGGTCCCACCTTCGCCCCCGCCGCCGCCTCGGCCAGGCCGAGGCCGACCCACAGGTCAGTGTCCTTCTCCGCGTTCGCGCTCATACCGCCCCTCCGATCTGTGTCCTGTCCTTGAGCTCCACCAGCGCCGAGACCTGCCGCAGCCGCGCGATGCCCTTCGCCGCATGGCTGCGCACCGCGCCCACCGAGCAGCCCATCGCCGTGGCCGTCTGGCTGTCGCTCAGGTCCTCCCAGTGCCGCAGCACCACGGCCTCGCGCTGACGCGGCGGCAGGGTGGCGAGCGCGGCCAGCAGCGGCCCGCGCTGGTCCGAGCGGGCGAAACCGTCCTCCACCCCCGCCGTGTCCGGCACCGCGTCCACCAGCAGCTCCGGTGGGCGCCGGCGCCAACGCCGGGCGTGCTGGTTGACCAGGATCCGCCGCACATACGCGTACGGATCGTCCGCCCGCCGTACCTTCGGCCAGGCCGCGCAGGCCTTCTCCGCCGCGGACTGCACCAGGTCCTCCGCCGCGTACTGCTCTCCGGCCAGCAGGAACGCCGTCCGTACCAGTCGGGGCCAGACCCCGACGATGAACGCCCGGAACTCCTCGTCCCGCGCACTCCTCGGATCTCCCATGAGCACCTCCTCACCCACCCAGAGCCCGGGCGGGGACGAAAGCGCTTACTCCGCGCCGCCGCCGGTCCCCAATTCCCGCGCGCCCGGCTACCGCGCTCGTTACGATCCGCCGAATGATCATCTCTCATGACGTATCCGGAACCGGACCCGCCGTTGTCCTCCTGCACTCCTCGGTGTGCGACCGACGGATGTGGGACCCGCAGTGGCAGGCCCTGCTCGACGCCGGCCACCGGGTGATCCGCTGCGACTTCCGCGGCTTCGGCGACACGCCCCTCGCCGATGCCCCCTACGGCGTCGCAGCCGACGTCCTGGCCCTGCTCGACCACCTCGACATCGAGACCACCGCCCTCATCGGCGCCTCCTACGGCGGCCGCATCGCCCTGACGGTCGCGGCCCTCCGCCCGACGGCGGTGACCGCGCTCGCCCTCCTCGGCGCGGCCAAGTCCGGACACGAGCCGAGCGACACCCTCCTCGCCTTCGACGCCCAGGAGGAGGAACTGCTCACGGCGGGCGACATCGAGGGCGCCGTCGAACTCAACGTCCGGACCTGGCTGGGCCCGGAGGCCGACGAGGCGACCCGCGAGCTGGTCCGCCGGATGCAGCGGCACAACTTCGAGGTGCAGCTGACGGCACAGGTCGGCCCGCGGAAGGAGGAGGTCGACCTCACCCGGATCACCGCTCCCACCCTGGCCCTCTCCGGCGCCCACGACCTCCCCGACTTCCGCCAGATCGCCGCCTCCCTGCCGACCCTGCTCCCGAACGCCCGCCACCGCGAACTGCCCTGGGCCGGCCACCTCCCCAACCTCGAGCGCCCGGCCGAGGTGACGGCGCTGCTCACCGACTTCCTGCGGGAGTCGCTGGCAGGCCGGTAGGGACGGGCCGGGGCAGGAAGTCGACCGGGCCGACTTCCTGCCCCGGGCGTCTCGCGATTCCGAAGCCGACAAGAATTCTGTCCTTGACAAATTTTCTTGTCGGAGTGATTCTGGAACCATGCTGGACGTCGCCGTGATCGAAGAGCCCGCCGCGGCCGAGGCCTCCCTGGACCCGATACGGGCCCGGATCCTCGCCGCCCTCGCCGAACCCGGTTCGGCCGCCATGCTGGCCTCCCGCCTGGGGCTGCCCCGGCAGAAGGTCAACTACCACCTGAAGGAGCTGGAGCGGCACAAGCTCGTCGAACTCGCCGAGGAACGGCGCAAGGGCAACGTCACCGAACGGGTGTACCGGGCCACCGCCGCCTCGTACGTGATCTCGCCGAGCGTCCTGGCCGCGGTGAGCCCGGACCCCTCGCGCTCGCCGGACCAGCTCTCCGCCCGCTGGCTGCTGGCGCTGGGGTCGCGGCTGGTGCAGGAGGTCGGGGCGCTGCTGACCGGGGCCTCCCGGGCCAGGAAGCGGGTCGCCACCTTCGGGATCGACGCGCAGGTGCGGTTCGCCTCGGCGGCCGACCGGGCGGCCTTCGCCGAGGAGCTGTCCCAGGCGGTGGCGACGCTGGTCAGCCGCTACCACGACGAGTCCGCCCCCGGGGGCCGTGGCCACCGGGTGGTCGTCGGGCTCCATCAGATCCCCGCGGCGCCACCCGCGTCGCCCGACGCCGCAGCCCCCGACGCCGCGTCCTCCGACGCGGTGTCGGCCGACCTGGCCGAGGATGCCGGGACCGAACCGGAACAGGAGAACCCCCGATGACGCACCCGTTCGAGATCGAGCTGAAGACGACCCTGCCGGCGAGTCCGGAGGAGGTCTGGGAGGCGATCGCCACCGGACCGGGACTCGACTCCTGGTTCATGGGCCGCAACGAGCTCGACCCGCGTGAGGGCGGGGCCGCCGTCATGGACATCGGGGGCCACCGCGAGCAGGCGGTGATCACCGCCTACGAACCCGGCAAGCGCCTGGCCACCCGTACGGCCACCGGCGAGGACGGCCGGTTCATGGCCTTCGAGTACCTGGTGGAGGGGCGGGACGGCGGCAGCACCGTGCTCCGCGTCGTCCACAGCGGACTGCTCGGCGACGACTGGCAGGACGAGTACGACGCGCTGCGCCGCGGCTGGCCGTTCCACCTCAACACGCTCCGCGAGTACCTCACCCACTTTCAAGGGCGCACCGCCGTACCGGTGTTCGCCGCCGCGCCGTCCGGCGGGCGGGCGGATCCGGAGGTGCGGGCGGCGCTCGCCGACGCCCTCGCGCTGCCGCTCCCGGTCACCGCGGGCGCGCCGGTCCACGCCGCGCCGGCCGGCCTGCCGCCGCTGGACGGTGAGGTGGTCTGGGCGGACGACGAGCGTTTCGAGGTCCGCTCCGCCGACGCGATCCACACCTTCCACCACGGCGGCGGCATGGTCCTGATGTTCCATCACCTGTTCGGTCCGGCGCCGGAGGGCATCGACGCTTCCTGGCAGCGGTGGCTGGCCGGGCTCCTCGGCTGAGCCCCGAACACGTACACCAGTAGACACACGAGAACCGAGGAACCACTCATGCGCACCCTGATCAGCACCGCCTTCATCTCGCTCGACGGCGTCGTCGAGGGCCCCGGCGGCGAACCCGGCTACCGCAACTCCGGCTGGACCTTCAAGGACGTCGAGTTCGTCCCCGAGGCCTACGAGATCAAGGAGCGGGAGCAGCAGGAGGCCACCGCGATCCTGATGGGCCGTGTCAGCTACGAGGCGTTCAGCCCGGTGTGGCCGGACATGGCGGAGTTCGCCCGCTACAAGACGATGCCGAAGTACGTCGTCTCCACCACCCTCACCGACGACGCCCTGGTCTCCGACTGGGGTGAGACCACCATCCTGCGCTCGCTGGACGAGGTCGCCGCCCTGAAGGAGACCGAGGGCGGCCCCATCATCGTCCACGGCAGTGCCACCTTGAACCGGGCCCTCTCGGACGCGGGCCTGATCGACCGCTACCACCTGCTCGTCTACCCGCTGCTGCTCGGCGCCGGCAAGCGCCTGTTCAGCAGCACGGACAAGGACACCCAGAAGCTGAAGCTGGTCGAGCACGCGGTCTACAGCAACGGCCTGCAGAAGCAGGTCTTCGACGTGGTCCGCTGACGGGGCCCGAAGGCGCGGCTCGTAGGCGTGACTCGTAGGCGAGGCCCGAAGGCGGGATCCGAAGCAGCCTTCCCCGCCCTGGCCCCCGATGCGCCCACCGCGTGGTGACTATTGGCCAGGGCGGTGAAAAGGCAGGACTCGAACGTGTGTCGGGCACCATCATGAGGGGATGCACCTCACCTCTCACACCTCCTCGAACGGCGTCACGCAGCACCGCTTCACCCTCGACGGCGTACCCGGCGTGCTCTGGCAGCCGGACGGATCCGCCCTTGGTGCGAGGCCACTGGTGCTGCTGGGGCACGGCGGCGGGCAGCACAAGCTGGGGCCGGGCGTGGTGGAGCGGGCCCACAGATGCGTGACGCGGTACGGGTGGGCGGCGGTGTCGCTGGACGCGCCCGGGCACGGCGAGCGGGAGCGCACCGCGCAGGACGAGCGATTCGCCACGGAGATCGGGGAGTTGCTGGCGGCCGGGCGGCCGATCAGCGCGTGGGTGGCGCGGCACACGGCGGCGCTCGCGGAGCGGGCCGTGCCCGAGTGGCGGGCGGTGCTGGACGCGCTGGACAAGGCCGCCGGCGGTCTCGGCCCGGTCGGCTACTGGGGGTTGTCGCTGGGCAGCGTGATCGGCATCCCCCTGGTCGCGGCCGAACCCCGCATCACCGCGGCGGTGTTCGGGCTGACCGGGCACGCGTCCCAGCTGGAGGCGGCTCGGCGGGTCGGGGTGCCGGTGCGGTTCGTGCTGCAGTGGGACGACGAACTCGTGCCGCGCGAGAGCGCGTTGGCGGTGTACGGCGCGCTGGGATCGACGGAGCGGACGCTGCACGCCAATCCCGGGGGCCATCTGGCGGTTCCCGACTTCGAGCTGGACTCCTCGGAGCGGTTCCTGCTCCGGAAGCTCGGCGCGCAGGCGCGTGCAGCCGACTGACGGAAGCCCGCGCGAGCACATCCCGGATCGAACACGTTTCCGCCGCATCGGCATCCCGTTTCACAGGATTCCCACAGCTTGGGGTGTCCGTATTGCCGCGGTGGGGGGAATTTGTCACGGATTGGTTGGCATGGGCACATTCCGGGGTCCGTTACCGGCAAGTAAAACTTCGCAAAGAATCGCCCTCTTCAACCACTCGCCGGGGGCGAATCTTCAACAGAATGTTGCAGCTCAGCGGCCTGTCGGTCACTCACGGTTGATTTGGTGTAACGCCACGCGCCTGTCCCGATCGGCAATCCGCAGGAGTACGGTTCCCAACGAATCGCCGAACGGGCTCCCGAGCAATCTCCCGAGCCCCCTCGGCCGTACCGGGAATTGGTGCGCTGTATGGCTCAACAAAAGGGTGGGGAAGGTGTCTTCGGTGAAACCTCCGAAGGTGCCGCCGGGGTTGCCCGTCCGATATCCGTCAAGTCAGTCGCCGAAGTCCTGCGCGGTGTCGCCCAGGTCGATTTCATGCCGTCCGCCGTGTGCGGACTCCTCTTCGTCGCCGCACTGTTCGCCGCCGGCTGGCAGTACGGCCTCCACGGCCTGCTCGGCAGCGCCGTCTCCACCGCCGTCGGTCAGGGGCTGCTCGGCTGCAGCGGCGTGCTGGTGGCGCCGGCGCTGTGCGGGGTGTTCGTCGCGCCCGGCGGCTGGAGCGCGGCCTACGCCGTACTCGGCGCGGCCGCCGCGACCGTGCTGACCCCGGCGCTCGGCGCGATCTCCGCGCCCTTCGGCGGCCACGCCTTCACCTGGCCGTTCGTCCTGACCACCATGCTTTTCCTGGCAGCGGTACCGGCGATTCCCCGGCTGCGTCGGGTCTGAGCGCGGTAGGCGTCGAACCCGGTTCTCCTCCGTCCAACTCCCTTGCATTTCATCGGATTCTCGGAAAGGACGAGTGATTCCCGTGAATCTCTCCCCGCGTGAGATGGACAAGCTCTACATCTACGTCGTGGCCGATCTGGCCCGTAAACGCCGCGACCGCGGCGTCAAGCTCAACTACAGCGAGGCCTGCGCGCTGATCAGCGAGGCGATCATGGAGGGCGCCCGGGACGGCCGCACCGTCGCCGAGTGCATGGAGATCGGCAAGCAGGTCGTCAGCGGCGCGGACGTCATGCCCGGCGTGCGCGAGATGCTGCCGCTGCTCCAGGTCGAGGCGGCGTTCCTGGACGGCACCAAGCTGGTCTCCTGTCACGACCCGGTGGGTGCCTGAGCCATGACCGCACGACAGGCCGCGGGGATCGGGCCCGCCACCGTCGTGCTGGCCGGCGGCCACGAGAGCGACGGCGGACGTGACCTGGCCGCCCTGGTGGAGCCGCGATCCACGGCGAACGGGCCCACCGTGCACGCCGTCGCCGCCGTGGGCCGCCCACTGTCCGAGGCCGTACGGTCGGCGCTGGCCGCCACCGACGGACCGGTGTGCGTCGTGCCGATGACGCTCGGACGCGACCCCGGGCTGGTCGCCGACACCGCCCGCGCCCTGCGCTGGCTGGCGGCCGACCAGGGCCGGGGACGCCTCGCGCTCACCGCCGCCTTCGGCGCCGCCGAGCACCTGATCGGCTGGCTGCGCGCCGCGGCCGGAGCCGGCGGCGAGGGCGCCGTCCTGGTCACCGCCCCGGCGGCCGGCCCCTTCGAGGACGCCGAACTGTTCCGGATCGCCCGCCTGGTCCGCCAGTACGGGCGCCACCGCTGGGTCGAGGTGGCCCTCGCGGGTGGCGACCCGGACCCCGCCGAGGGCGCCGAGCGCTGCCGCCTGCTCGGGGCGGCGGAGGTGACGGCCGTCCCGGCCTCCTTCGGGCCGGCGCTGCGCACCGCCCTGCCCGGTGTACGGGACGGCGGGCCGCTGCTGCGGCCGTCCGCGATCGCCGGGGTCGTCGCGGCCCGGACGGCGGCGGCGCTGCACCTGCTCGGCCACGGCGAGGACGGCATCGCGGCCGGCCTCGACGCCGAGCACGGGCACGGCTACGCGCACAGCCACGGGCCCGGCGAGGCGCACTCCCACAGCCACCCCCACACGCACCAACACCCCCGCACCCAGGCACACACCCCCGCACACACCCCCCACTGAACCGGCAGAGAGGAAGGCCAGCCATGTCTGGTGGCGCCAAGTACCTGTACGGCGACGACCCGGTGGAGATCAACGCCGGCCGCGCGAAGGCCGTCATCACGGTCAGCAACACGGGCGACCGGGCGATCCAGGTCGGTTCCCACTACCACTTCTTCGAGGCCAACCGCGCCCTCGACTTCGACCGCAACGCGGCCTTCGGCAAGCACCTCGACATCCCGGCGGGCACCGCCGTCCGCTTCGAGCCCGGCGACACCAAGGACGTCACGCTCGCCGAGTTCGGCGGCCACCGTCGTCTGGTCGGCTTCAGCAACCTCGTGGACGGCGGCACCACCGCGCCCGCCACCCGCGCCCGCGCCATCGACCGGGCGATCGCCCTCGGCTTCAAGGGCACCAACCTCGATCTCAAGGAAGACCACCCCCGCGCGGACTTCCACACCGAGAGCCGCGAGGACCGCGAGAACCACGAGAACACCGAGAACCGCGAGAGCCGCAAGGAAGGCGACCGCTGATGGCCATCCTGTCCCGCAAGCAGTACACCGACCTCTTCGGCCCCACCGTCGGCGACCGCTTCCACCTCGCCGACACCAACCTGGTGGTCGAGATCGAGCAGGACCACAACCAGGGCCACTACGGCGACGAGGCCGTCTACGGCGGCGGCAAGGGCATCCGCGACGGCATGGCCCAGGACCCGGCCGCCACCTCCGTGCAGGGCGCGCTCGACCTGGTCATCACCAACGTGATCGTCATGGACCCGGTGCTCGGCGTCGTCAAGGGCGACATCGGCGTCAAGGACGGCTTCATCACCGCCGTCGGCAAGGCCGGCAACCCGCACACCCAGAGCGGGGTGCACCCCCGGCTGGTGATCGGCCCCGGCACCGAGGTGATCTCCGGCGAGCACCTGATCGCCACCGCCGGCGGCATCGACACCCACATCCACTTCATCGCCCCGCAGCAGGTCCAGGAGGCGCTGAGCAACGGCATCACCACCCTGATCGGCGGCGGCACCGGCCCGTCCGACGGCACCAACGGCACCACCTGCACCCCCGGCCCGTGGAACATCGGGCGGATGTACCAGGCGGTCGAGGACCTCCCGGTCAACGTCGGCCTGCTCGGCAAGGGCAACGGCTCGCTGCCGGGCGCGCTGCGCGAGCAGGTCGAGGCGGGCGTGTGCGGCCTGAAGGTGCACGAGGACTGGGGCAGCACCCCGGCCGCGATCGACAGCGCGCTGGGCGTCGCCGACGAGTACGACGTGCAGGTGGCCATCCACACCGACACCCTGAACGAGTCCGGCTACTTCGAGGACACCCTCTCCGCGATCGACGGCCGCACCATCCACACCTTCCACACCGAGGGCGCGGGCGGCGGCCACGCCCCCGACATCATGCGGATCGCCGGCGAGCCCAACGTGCTGCCGTCCTCCACCAACCCGACGCTGCCCTACACCGTCAACTCGGTGGACGAGCTGCTGGACATGGTGATGGTCTGCCACCACCTCAGCCACGACATCCCCGAGGACGTCTCCTTCGCCGACTCCCGGGTGCGCGCCGAGACCATCGCCGCCGAGACCGTGCTGCACGACGAGGGCGTGATCTCGATCTTCTCCTCCGACTCGCAGGCCATGGGCCGGATCGGGGAGTCCTTCACCCGCGCCTTCCAGACCGCTCACCACTGCAAGGAGCAGCGCGGCAAGCTGGCCGGCGACACCGAGCGCAACGACAACTTCCGCGTCCTGCGCTACCTCGCCAAGCTCACCATCAACCCGGCCGTCGCCTCCGGCACCGCCGACCACATCGGCTCGCTGGAGCCCGGCAAGCTGGCCGACATCGTGCTCTGGCCGATCAACTCCTTCGCCGCCAAGCCCAAGATGGTCATCAAGGGCGGCGTGATCAACTGGGCCCTGATGGGCGACCCGAACGCCTCGCTGCCCACCCCGCAGCCGGTCTACTACCGCCCGATGTTCGGCGCGTACGGGCGGGCCAAGCAGGCCACCCGGGTCTCGTTCATGTCCCGGGCCGCCGTGGACCTCGGGGTCCCGGACCGACTCGGGCTGGACAGCCGGGTGCTGCCGGTGCGGCGGTGCCGCTCGGTGGGCAAGCAGCACATGGTGCGCAACGACGCGCTGCCGAAGATCGCGGTCGACCCGGAGACGTACAAGGTCACCCTGGACGGCGAACCGGCCACCATCGAGCCCGCCCGCGAGCTGCCGCTCAACCACCTGTTCTACCTCGCATGAGCATCACCTCGCGCTCGGCCTCGGCCTCGGCCCCGGCCTCGGAGTCGGTCTCGGCCCCGGGCAACGGCCTGGACGCCCTGCTGGTCAGCCTCCAGCTGACCGACTCCGCCTTCCCCAGCGGCTTCTACACCCTCTCGCACGGACTGGAGGGCTACGCCCAGGCCAAGGCCGTCACCCCGGACACCATGCCCGAGCTGCTCGCCGACCTGCTGCGGCACAGCGTCGGACCGTCCGACGCCACGGCACTGGCGCTGGCCCACCGGGCCGCCTCGGCCGGGGACTGGCAGCTGCTGGCCGAGACCGACCAGCGGCTGCACGCCACCAAGCTCAACCGCGAGCTGCGGCTGGCCGCCACCCGTACCGGGCGCCAACTCCTGGACATCGCCCGGGAGTCGGTGGGCGGCGAGCCGCTGGAGCGGTACGCCGAACTGGTGGCCGCCAAGCGGGCCCCCGGCTGCCAGGCGGTGGCGGCCGGGGTCGTCTACGCCTCGGCCGCCGTCCCCGTCGAACAGGCCGTCGCCAGCGACCTGTTCGCCTTCTGCGCCAGCTTCGTCGGCGCCGCGCTGCGGCTGCGGCTGACCGACCACCGCAAGGCGCAGGTGGTGCTGCGGGCCGTGGCGCCGGTGATCCGGGAGGTGGTGGCGGCCGCCCTGGTGCGGGAGTCGGCCGACCTCGGCGGCTGCGTGCCGGTCGCGGACGCGATGTCCGGGCGGCACGAGCGGGCCGAGGCCCGGCTGTTCGCGAGCTGAACCCCCTTCGTACGCAAGCAAGCAGAGGAGACCAGACAGCATGACCGAGAACGTGCTCCGGGTGGGCGTCGGCGGCCCGGTCGGCTCCGGCAAGACGGCGCTGATCGAGGCGCTCGTCCCGGTGCTGATCGCGCGCGGCCACCGCCCGGCGGTCATCACCAACGACATCTACACCCAGGAGGACGCCCAGCACGTGCGCCGCGCCCTCGCCGGGGTGCTCGACCCGGAGCGGGTGGTCGGCGTGGAGACCGGTGCCTGCCCGCACACCGCCGTACGGGACGACCCGACGATGAACCTGGCGGCCGGGGCCGAGATGCTGGAGCGCTTCCCGGACGTCGACACCCTGCTGTACGAGTCCGGCGGCGACAACCTGACCCTGACCTTCAGCCCGGTGCTGGTCGACCTCTTCCTGTTCGTCCTGGACACCGCCGAGGGCGAGAAGATGCCCCGCAAGCGCGGCCCGGGCATCACCGAGTCGGAGCTGCTGGTCATCAACAAGATCGACATCGCCCAGTACGTCCGCGCCGACCTCGGCATCATGGAGTCCGACGCCCGGCGGGTCCGGGAGGGCGGGCCGGTGGTGCTCACCAACTGCCTGACGGGGGAGGGGCTGGAGGAGATCGCGAGCTTCCTGGAGACCTTCCGGAAGGTCCCGGCGTGACCGTCCTGGCGGAGGGGTCGGCGCCCCCGCAGGGGTCGGTGCCCCGGCTCGACCCCCGCCACTACGAGCCGGCCCGCGTCCCGTACGAGGTCCGCCGGCACGCCGGGACGCCCGACACCCTCGCGGTCGGGCGACCCGGCAAGGTCGGGCTGCTGGAGCTGGCCTTCGAGCGGATCGGCGGACGCACCGAACTCACCGGCCACTACCAGAAGTCGCCGCTGCAGATCATGCGCCCGCTCTACTTCGATCCAGCCCGCCCGGACCTCGCCGTCACCTTCCTGATGTCCACCGGCGGCGGCATCCTGCAGGCCGACCGGCTGCGCACGGACATCCGCTGCGGCGCCGACACGGCGGTGCACCTGACCACCCAGGCGGCCACCAAGGTCTACCGGATGGAGCACGACTACGCGACCCAGCTCGTCAATCTCTCGGCCGGGCCGGGCTCCTACGTCGAATACCTGCCCGAGCCGGTGATCCCCTTCGTCGACTCGCGGTTCTACCAGCGGACGGTGCTGACCGTGGACGCCGGTGCGACCGTCGTCGCCGGGGAGAGCCTGCTCGCCGGCCGGCTCGCCCGGGGCGAGCGGAACGCCTACCAGGTGTTCGCTTCGGACCTCGAAGTGCGGCGGCCGGACGGGGAGTTGGTGGCCCTGGACACGGTGCGGCTGGAGCCCGCGGGCGGCGGCGTCGCCGGTCCGGCCGTGCTCGGCGGGCACGATGTGATGTCCAGCCTGTACGTGCTCAGCCCGCTCGCCCCGGCGGCGCGGATCGCGGACGTGCTGCACGAGGCGCTGGCCGGTCGCGGCCTGCTGTACGGGGTCAGCGTGCTGCCGCAGGACGGCGGTGCCTGGCTGCGACTGCTCGGCTCGGACTCCCGGGTCTGCGCGGCCGCGCTGCGGACGGCGTGGGACGCGGTGCGGCGGCTGCTGATCGGGGTTCCGGCGCCGGAACTGCGGAAGACCTAGAGGTCCTTGTCGGCGAGGCGGGCGATCTGCCGGTGGCTGAGGTCCACCGTGCGGTTCATGTGCTTGAGCAGGAAGGCGAGTTCGTCCTCGCTGTCCTCGGCGAAGATCGCCACCCAGTCGGTGCTGAGGGCGCGCCACACCTCCCCGAAGCGCTCCAGCGCCTCGGGGAGGACGGCCACCAGCACCCGGCGGCGGTCCGCCTCGTCCCGCTGCCGGGCCACCAGGCCCGCCTTCTCCAGCCGGTCGACCAGCCGGGTCGCCGAGCCGCTGGTGAGGCCGGTCAGCTCGGCGATCCGTCCGGTGGTGACCGGTCCGTCCTCCAGGGTGAGCAGGTTCAGGCACTGGACGTCGGTCGGGTGCATGCCGAGGTGGTCGGCGACGGCCTGGTTGAACAGCACGTAGGAGGCCAGGTAGCGGCGCGAGACCGGCCACAGCTGCGCCATCAGTTCGTCGCGGGTGGTCATGGGGGGAAGGGTAGCCGGGTTCCCGATAAATAGTTGCGCGACGCAGGCGTCGTTCCCTATTTTTATCTGCATGACGCAGATAACTGGGCTTCCTGTCGCCGTCACGGGTGCCACCGGCGCCCAGGGCGGAGCCACCGCCCGCGCACTGCTGCGCGCGGGCCGTCCCGTCCGGGCGCTGACCCGTGCCGTCGACTCCCCGGCCGCCCGTGAACTCTCCGCCCTCGGCGCCGACCTGGTGCGCGCCGACTTCGACGACCCGGCCTCGCTGGCCGCCGCCCTGGACGGCGCGGGCGCGCTGTTCGCGATGTCCACCCCGTTCGGGACGGACCTCGACACCGAGGTCCGCCAGGGCATCGCCCTCCTCGACGCGGCGGCCGCCGCCGGCGTACGGCACGTGGTCTTCACCTCCGCCACCAACGCCGACCGCTCCACCGGCATCCCGCACTTCGACACCAAGCAGCGCATCGAACAGCACCTCGCCGGCCTGGACCTGCCCTGGACCGTCCTCGGCCCGGCCGCCTTCCTCGACAACTACGCCAACGACTGGACCCTCCAGTCCCTCCGCGAGGGCGTCTACCACCTCCCCATGCCGCCCGGCGTCCCCCTCCCGGTGATCGCCGCCCAGACCATCGGCGCCTTCGCCGCCCACGTCCTCACCCACCCCGAGGACTACGCGGGCCGACGCATCGACATCGCCTCCCAGTGGTGCACCGGTGAGCAGATCGCCGCCGCCATCGCCGCCGCGAGCGGCCGCCCGATCCGCTGCGAGGAGGTGCCGCTCGCCGTCGTCGAGACCTACTCCGAGGACCTGGCCGCGATGTTCCGCTACTTCCAGGAGCCCGGCCTCGACGTCGACACCGTCGCCCTGCACGCCGCCCACCCGGGAATCCACTGGCAGACGGTGGAGGAGTGGGCGGCCGAGCAGCCCTGGGAACTGTGAACGGATAAGGAGGCCTAGCCTCGTCCGGTGAAGGGGGTGGCCACCATGCGGCTTCCACACGCAGCACACGCCCGACAGCCCTGGCGGATCCACGAGTTCGCCGGGGACTTCCGGATCGAGGACGTCTGGTCCTACCGCACCCCGGGCGCCGGCCCGGACGACTTCCCGACGGCGCTCGCCGCCGTCCGCGCCGGTCGCGGACCCTCCGCCCAGGACCTCCCGGCCCGCATCCTCTTCGCCGTCCGCTGGAAACTCGGCGCCGTCCTCGGCTGGGACGACCCCGCCACCGGCCTCGGCAGCCGCGTCCCGTCCCTGCGCGAGCGCCTGCCGCAGGACCTGCGCGACACCGTCGACCCCGTCGGCTCGCCGCTCACCCCGGTCTATCGAACCCACACCGAGTACGTCGCCGAGATCGCCAACCGCACCGTCCACGGCCTGATGCACCTCGGCTGGGTCCCCCTCGCCGGCGGCGGCCACGAGCTGCGGATGGCCGTCCTGGTCAAGCCCAACGGCTGGCTCGGCCGCCGCTACATGGACCTCATCGCCCCGTTCCGCCACCACGTCGTCTACCCCGGGATGACCCGCCGGTTCGAACAGGCCTGGCGTGATCGGGCCGTGCTGGTCCCCGGGGCCGGGGGCGTATCGTCGCGGGGTGGCACAGAGGACACCGCGCGGCATCCACGTCGACGGCCGTGACTACCGCTGGGTGGTCCGCTTCCGCGACGGCGAACACGTGGTCGTGCGCGTCTGGCTCGACCAGCCCGGCCGTGGCGGCCGGGTCCTGGCCGTCACCCGGCGCTTCGACGACCCGTGGCTGCACTACGGGGTGCTGCTGACGGCCCCGCCCGAGCGGATCGCCGAGGTGTTCCAGCTGGAACCCGTCACCCCGGCGCTCACCGCCGACCTCGTCCGCTCCGGCCTGGCCGCCGGGTGGCGGCCGGAGGAGACGGGGGCGGAGCTGCGCTTCACGATGACGGGGGACTCGCTCGTCCGGGAGGCGTGAGCGAACCCGGGTCAGCCGCTCCAGCGCTCGACGAACTTGCGTTGCCAGGGCGTCTCCACGGCGTGCGGGCGGTAGTGCTCCCGGACGTAGGCGACCGCCTCGGCCGCCGGGACACCGTCGAGGACCGCGATGCAGGCGAGCGCGGTGCCGGTGCGGCCGCGGCCGCCGGCGCAGGCGAGTTCGACGCGGTCGACGGCGCAGCGCTCCCAGGCCTCGCGGAAGGCGTCGGCCGCGTCGGCGCGGTCGGCGGGCAGCCGGAAGTCGGGCCAGCGGACCCACCGGGTCCGCCAGTCGAGGGCCTTGGGTGGGCGGCCCAGCAGGTAGACGCCGAAGGTGGGTCGGGGGCCGGGCGGCAGGGGGTTGCTCAGGCCGCGGCCGCGCAGCAGGCGGCCGGAGGGCAGGCGGAGCACGCCGGGGGCGGCGGGGTCCCAGGTGGTGGGCGGCGGCTGGTCGGTCATCTCAGATCCCGGGGTGGCCGGTCCGGGCCGGGGTCATGGGGGCTCCTGTCATCGGAAGTGGCGGCGCGACCGGGTCAGGATGCCACGTGGAGCCGGGCGGCGCCGGGCAGGCCCGCCCGGTGGGCGAGGGCGGCCGCCTCGCCGCGCGAGGCGACGTCCAACTTGGCCAGGATGTTGGCCACATGGAACTTCACCGTGGACTCGCTGATGTGCAGTGCGGCGGCGATGTCCCGGTTGCGGCGGCCCTGGGCCAGCTGGTCGAGGACCTCCAGCTCGCGCGGCTGGAGACCTTCCAACGGGTCGGTGGCCACCGAGGGCGAGGGCAGGGCGAGCGGCAGGTCGACGGTGACGGTAGTGCCCCAGCCGGGGACGGCCTCGACGGTGTGGTGGCCGCCGAGGGCGGCGATCCGGTCGGCGGTGCGGTGGACGGTCAGGGCGTCGGCGCAGAGCAGGCCGGGGCCGTCGTCACGGACCACGGCGCGCAGCGAACCGCCGCTCGTGAACTGCCAACTCACGTGCAGCCGGGTCGGTTTGTCCTGTTCCAGCATCAGGAGGACGGCGACCCGGACGGCGTCGCGCGCGGTGTGCGCGGTGTCCGCAGGGACGGACCGGGTGGCCTCCGCCGGCGGTGCGAGGTCCAGCCGGACCCGGGTGTGCCGCAGCAACGGGCGCAGCTCGCGGGCGAGCCGGGCGAAGGCGGCGTCGGCGGGCTCCTCGCTGAGCGTGCGGTCCAGGTCGGCGCCCCGGCGCAGGTCGAGCAGGGCGGTGACGGCCAGCTCGGAGGCGGCGCGGCGGGCGGCCGCGTCGTCCAGGTCGGCCGAGCGCAGCGGCGCCAGGATCGCGCTCAGCGCGGCGCTGTGGGTGCCGGTGAACTCGGCGATGGCCCGGGCGCGGGCGTTGGCGGCGGCACGGGAGACCGCCGCACGGCTGGGGTCGGCGTCGGTGGCGCGGTGGTCGGAGTGGGTGATCACCAGGTCGCACAGCTGCTGGAGGACGGCGAGCGCGCCCGGGGCCACCGGTTCGGTGTTCGTCCGGACGAGCACCAGGACCGCGCCCTTGCCGTCGCCCGGCGCCGCCGAGACCACCACCACCGGCCGGGTGCGGCCCGCGAGTTCGGCCTCACCCTGCCAGGGCCTGCCGGTCGCGGTCGTTTCGGCCGCGCGGTCGGCCAGCTGGGCCAGTTCCAGGCCGCTGATGCCCTCGGTCAGCTCGGGCGGGCCGTAGCTGTGGGTGGGCGAGAAGGTGCAGATGCCGCTGAGGTGCGCGATCGCCGCGTGCGGGACCAGAGTGCGCACCACCTCCGACAGGCGCGGCAGTACATCCGGCCGGGGTGCGCGCAGCACCTCGACGGCCCGCGCCAGCGCGTCCTCGGGGCGGCCCCAGTGTTCCTGCCACGTCTCGTCCATGCCGTCCAGCCTAATCCGGGAGCTGCGGTCGGCCGCCCGTCCGTTCGGCCAGGTCGAACTGTCCGAAGGGCGGGCCGGGCGCCCGTCGACGGCGCCGCAGGATGGAGTCGTCGGAAGCAACAACTCCCGGAAACCCCGAGGACATTCCATGACCAAGGCGATTGCCTTCCCGCAGTACGGCGGCGCGGACGTGCTGCGCCCGATCGACATCGAACTGCCCGCCCCCGGCCCCGGCCAGGTGCGGGTCGCGGTCCGCGCGGTGGGCGTCAACCCGCTGGACCACAAGGTGCGCAGCGGTGAGCTGGACGCGCTCTTCCCGGTCACCTTCCCCGCCGTGCCCGGCTACGAGCTGTCCGGCGTGGTGGAGGCGGTCGGCGCCGAGGTGGCCGGCTTCGAGCCCGGCGACGAGGTGTTCGGCGCCCTGATGGGCGGCGGCTACGCCGAGCACGCGCTGGTGGCCGCGGACCAGCTGGCGGCCAAGCCCGCCACGCTCAGCTGGGAGAAGGCCGCCGCGATCCCGGTGGCCGCCGAGACCTCCGAGCGCGTTCTCGACCTGCTCGGCGTGCGGGCCGGCCAGACGCTGCTGGTGCACGGCGCGGCCGGCGGGGTCGGCACTCTGCTGCTGCAGTTCGCCCGGGAGCGCGGGATCACCGTGGTCGGCACCGCGAGCGAGGCCAACCACGCCCATCTGCGCGAGCTGGGCGCGATCCCGGTGGCGTACGGCGAGGGCCTGGCCGAGCGGGTGCGGGCGGCCGCCCCGGGCGGGGTGGACCGGGCGCTGGACGCGGCCGGGCGGGGCGGGGTGCTGCCGCTGTCGGTCGAGCTGACGGGCAGTGCGGACCGGGTGCTGACGATCGCCGACATCCCGGGCGCGGAGGAACACGGCGTCCGCTTCACCGGCGGCGCCGAGGGCGTCGAGTCCTACCACCGGCGCGGCTACGCCGCCGCGCTCGCCCTGCACGAGGCGGGCACCCTGCGGCTGCCGCTGCACCGGGTGTTCCCGCTGGCGGAGGCGGCCGAGGCGCAGCGGGTCAGCGAGCACGGGCACCTGCGCGGCAAGATCGTCCTCACGGTCTGACCCGTCCGCACGCCCGTGCCCGCCCGTGCCGTGCCCGTACCTCCCTCGTACGGCGCCGCTGACGCACCGAGCGCGGGATCGTCGCGGAACCCCGATTCCCCCCGCCGCGGTCGGTAGAGTCCCGCCCATGGTGACTCTGAACGCGGCGGGGCGGTTGGCCGGGCGCTCGTGCGTGGTGACCGGGGCGGCCAGTGGCATCGGCAAGGCCGTGGCCGAGCGGTTCGTCCGGGAGGGCGCGTCGGTGGTCGCCACCGACGTGGACGCCGAGGGGCTGCGCCGGCTGGCGGAGCGACTGCCGGGCGCCGTCAGCACGGTGGTGGGCGACGTGTCCCGGGACGGGGACGCCCGGCGGATGGTCGACGCGGCCGTCGAGCGGCACGGGCGGCTGGACGTGCTGGTGGCCAACGCCGGGGTGATCCCGCTGATGGAGATCACCGAGGCCACCGCCGAGGACTGGGACCAGGTGATGGCCGTCGACGGCCGGGGCATGTTCCTCACCTGCAAGTACGCGATCCAGGCGATGACCGCGCAGGAGCGGCCCGGCGGCTCGATCGTGTGCCTGTCCTCGATCTCCGGCGAGGCGGGCCAGCGCGGCCAGGCGGTGTACGGGCCCGCCAAGTTCGTCGCCTCCGGGCTGACCAAGCACCTCGCCGTCGAGTGGGCCGACCGCGGGATCCGGGTCAACGCCGTCGCTCCGGGCACCATCTCCACCGAGCGGGTGGCCCGGCTGCGGGACGAGCCCGGCGGGCCCGAGTACCTGGAGGCGATCGAGAAGCTGCACCCGATGGGGCGGCTCGGCGACCCGGCCGAGGTCGCGGCCGCCGTCCTCTTCCTCGCCTCGGACGACGCCTCCTTCATCACCGGGGCGGTGCTGCCGGTCGACGGCGGGTACTTGGCACAGTAGGGCACCTGGAGCGTGAACGGCGAGGCCGTGTCCGACAGTTAGCGGCCGAACAGCTCGACCAGGGCCGACACCCCGTCCGCGCCGTGCCCCGCCGCCACCGCCCGCCGGGTGACCGCGAGCGCGGCGTCCAGGACGGAGGTGTCCAGGCCGCGGCTGCGGGCGGTGTGGGCGACGTGCTCCAGCCCGGCCGCGGCGGAGGCCACGCTGCTGCGGTCGCCCGGGTGGCGGCGGTCGTCCGCGCGCTGGGCGAAGTCCTCCATCAGCGGTGGCAGCATGCGCGGCAACCCCTGGGCGTACGGGGCGAGTTCAGTGCCGCTGACGCCCTCGGCGCGGGCCAGCGCCAGGGCGTGGAGGTAGCCGTGCACGGTGGTCCAGAACAGGTCCAGCAGAGCCGTGTCGAAGGCCGCCGCCCGCCCCGGGTCCGCGCCCACGTGGCGTACGGTGCCGAGGGCCCGGAGCGTCGCCTCGTGCGCGGTGAAGGCCTCCGGGTCGCCGCTGAGCACGACGGCGCCCTCCGGGCGGCCGATGGTCGGGGCGGGGGTGAGGATCGCGGCGTCGAGGAGCCGGTAGCCCCGGGCCTCGGCGTCGGTGGCGTTGGCCCGGGCGTCCTCCGGTGCGATCGAGGTGGCGTTGACGACGGTGCGGCCGCGCAGCGCCTGCCCGGCGGTGTCCAGTACGGCTCGGGCGGCCGGCTGGTCGCGGACGCAGAGCAGGACGAGCGGGGCGTCCGCCACGGCCCCGGCGGTGCTCGCAGCCGGTCGCGCGCCGAGGGCGAGCAGTTCGGTGTCCCGGCCCGGGGTGCGGTTCCAGACGGTGACGCGATGGCCGGCGGCCAGCAGCGCCGCGGCCAGTGCCCGGCCCATCGGGCCCAGGCCGAGGACGGCAACCGCCGTACCGGAAAGGGGGGTTGAGGAAGATTGTTCGTTCGGCATGGCGGTTACGCTAGACCTTCACGCCGACGGCAGAGTCAAGGCCGGAAGCCACAGGTTGTGGGCTGAGGGGAGAGGTGCCGTGATGCGGATCGGAGAGCTGGCCCGGCGGACCGGGGTCACCCCGCGCGCCCTGCGCTACTACGAGGAGCAGGGGCTGCTCGCCCCCGAGCGCCGCCCCAGCGGCTACCGCGAGTACGGCGAGCGGGACGTGGACACCGTCCACGGCATCCGCACCCTGCTCGCGGCCGGCCTCAACAGCGCCGTGATCGCCGAGATCCTCCCGGGCCTGCCGCTGCCGGGGCGTCGTCGCCCTGGTCCGACCTGCCCGGAGCTGCTGAACGGTCTGGCCCGGGAGCGAGCCCGGATCACCCGGCAGCTGGACGAACTCGCGGCCGCGCGGGCGCTGTTGGACGCCATCATGGGCGCGCAGGCGCCGAGCGAGCTGATCCGCAGGCCGAGGGCCGACGCGACGGGACGGAAAACCGGTGGCGCGCACCGGCCGGCCGTGCTGGAGTGATCGGATGGATCATGATCACGTACTCGCCCTGTTCGACGACCGGATCCGGCGCGACGCGCAGGCCGACGGCCCCGGGGTCCGCGTCGAGCGTGACGGCGCCGTGGTGCGCCAGGTGGGCGGGGAGCACGACTGGAACGGCATCGTCTGGTCGGGCCTCGACGAGGCCGGGGCGGACGCGGCGATCGCCGCCCAGGTGCGCTACTTCACCGAACTGGGGCTGGAGTTCGAGTGGAAGACCTACGCCCATGACCGCCCCGCCGACCTGGGCCGACGGCTGCTCGCGGCCGGGTTCACGGCCGAACCGGACGAGGCGCTGATGATCGCCCGGATCGCGGACCTGCCCACCGACCCGGCGCTGCCCGAGGGCGTCCGGCTGGAGGCGGTGACCGACCCGGCCGGGGTGGACCTCATGGTGGCGGTCCACGAGCAGGCCTTCGGCAGAGAGTTCCCCGCCTTGCGGGAGCGGATGCTGGACTCCCTGCGGCACGACTCGGAGACGGTCCTCATGGTCCTCGCGATGGCCGGCGACCAGCCGGTGAGCGAGGCCCGGATGGAGCTGACCCCGGGCACCGGCTTCGCGGGCCTGTGGGGCGGCGGCACGGTGCCCGGCTGGCGCGGCCGCGGCATCTACCGCGCCCTGGTGGCCCACCGCGCCCGCCTCGCCGCCGACCTCGGCTACGAGTACCTCCAGGTCGACGCGAGCGACCAGAGCCGCCCCATCCTGGAGCGTCTCGGCTTCGCGCGGCTGAGCACCACCACGCCGTACGTGTACCAGCCGTAGGGCGAGGCCTGGCCCCCGGTGCGGCGGACGCCGGGGGCCAGGCCGTTCGGGTGGGCCGGGTCAGTGGCGCGGGACCGCCACCGCCGTGACCTGCTGCTGTTGCAGGTGGGCCGGGTTGGTGCCGTCGTCGTAGGTGGTCACCGAGGTCGTGTAGTCCGTCGTGCCGCCGATGGTGTTGCCGAAGTAGTCGCCGATGAAGGTGTCGGAGCCCTCGACCGGGGCGTCGAGCTGCGGGTCGAAGGAGTGGGCGCTGAGCCGGAGGTTGTGGCCCAGCGGGTTCAGCGTCGGGTCGTAGAACTGGACGCTGGTGTCCACGCAGTAGTCGGTGGCGCCGTAAGGCGCGCCGGGGTGCTTGGGGTTGGCGGTGTCCAGGGCGAGCCCGGCGGCCTGCGCCTCGGCGGTGCCGGCGGCGGGGCAGGCGAGACGCCGGTCGTAGAAGGCGACGCTCACCGTGCCGTCGGGGCCGGTGGCCAGGTTGGGCTGGAACTCGTCCACCGGGGCGGCGTTGTCGTTGACCCGGACCGGGTCGCTCCAGCTCGCGCCGCCGTCGTAGGAGGCGGTCAGCAGGACGTTGACCACGCCGGTGGCGTAGTCCTCGTACGCGACGTACAGCGGGTAGTGGCCGTTCACCGGCCGGCTGCCCAGGGTGAAGGTGTCCTCGATGCCGTCGCGGAACGTGGTGTTGGCGTACGAGCCGGGCGGCGGGGTGATGGTGCCGGGCAGGCCGGACACCGTGGACCAGGTCCGACCGCCGTCGTGCGAGGCGTCCAGGACGATCGCGTCGCAGCAGAACCGGTGCGCCGGGTCGGAGTTGGTGAGGGTGGTGTACACCGTCCCGTCCGGGGCGACGTGGGGCAGCAGGTAGGTGGCGCCCTGCGGGGTGCTCGGCGGCTCGGGCAGCGCCTGCGGGGTCGACCAGTCGGTGTGGGTGCCGTTCGGGCGGGCGTCGGCGTACGCGACGTACGGCACCGCCGTCTTGCTGTGGAAGTCCACCCACATGGCGTAGATGCGGTTCAGGTGCGGGCTGCCGGGGTTGGTGTCGATCGCGATCCACTGCTTGTCGGGGCCGTTGCCGACGCTGTCGTAGGTCGCCACGTAGTCCGGGTGGCCGCCGTGGGTGCTCAGCCACTGGGTGGCGGTGGTGGCGCCGTGCGGGCGCACCGACACCGAGATGACCTGGGACGGGACGGCCGGGTCGGCCTCCTGGGCGGTGCCGGGGACGAAGTCGTGGGAGCCGTCGGCGTCGTAGACGAACTGGTACGGCAGCAGCAGCGAGTAGTAGTTGCCCCAGGTGTCGAAGGCCCCGACCGGGTCGGTGTTGTCGGTCCAGCCCTCGTAGCCGGGGATGTGGCCCTGCACCGGCCAGCTGTGGCCGCCGTCGAAGGACTCGAAGAAGCCGAGCAGGTGGTTGTAACCCTCCGCGCTGGCCACCCACTTGGAGGCGCCGATCAGGTGGCTCGGGTTGGTCGGGTCGACCCGCAGGTCGGACTCCGAGTGCCCCTTGACCAGCATCGGCGTCGCCGCCGGGTACCCCGGGTTGCTGCCGGCCTGGGACGCGTACGGGCCCGCCGCGCCGGTGTCCTCACCGGTGGTCGCGCCGCCCGCCGGGCAGGGCGTCATGCCGCTGTAGCCCTCGGCGGGGCCGCTGTCGGCGGCGTACGGCACCTCGGGCCGGAAGCAGCTCGTCCGGGCGGTGGTGGCCTCGACGTTGCTGACGGCGTTGGCCGCCTGGCTCGCCGCGTACGCGGAGTCGCTCTGGGTGCCCTGGGGCAGGGCCGGGCCCCCGGTCGCGGCGGAGGAGGAGGGGGAGAGGAGGGAGAGGCCGAGCAGCGCCGGGCCGAGCAGCAGGGCGAGTCTGCGATTGCGCAACGTGATGCCTCCTGCGGTCTGGGGGTGAACCTGGGGCAGTGCGTCGGGAATTGCCCACGGCCGCCTGGGGGTCGGGCGGCGCGGGCCCGACGACGGTAGTGAGGGCGAGGTCATGGCAACAAGGGCGGGGGCCGGAAGTTGACGACCCGTTTGCCGTCGGTGGGGGAGGTCATGGCGAACGGTGCCGACTTGTCGGAGAGTTCGCCGCCCGGGCCGGGCGTCACCGTCTGGGAGAAGGTGCCGACCGGACGATCGGGCGGTACGGACCAGGGGTGGACCAGGTGCCGGCCATGACCGCGACCCGCTTCGACGTGCCGCAGCTGCCGTACAGGCCCTGACGTCCGTCGAGCCGGCTCCTACGGCAGCCGCTCGACCAGGACCATCGCCGCGTCGTCGTCCAGCCGCCCGCCGACGTGGGCGAGCAGGTCGCGGCGCAACCGCTGCAGCAGGGCGGCCGGGCGTTCGGCCTGCCAGTCGGTGACCCGCTCGGTGAGCGGGTAGAAGCGGCGCTGGGCGTCGCGGGCCTCGATCACGCCGTCGGTGTAGATCAGCAGCCGGTCGCCGGGGCGGAACGGGAAGGCCTCCACCTCGTATTCCACCGGGGTGAGCTCGCCGAGGCCGAGCGGGGGCGCCGGGTGGGGGGCGACGATGGTGGTGATGCCCTCGGGGCGCAGCAGCAGCGGGGGCGGGTGGCCGCAGTCGATCAGGCGGACCGGCGAGCCGTCGTCGGGGATGTCGAGCAGGACGGCGGTGATGAAGGACTCGCCGCCCTCGTCGGGGGCCTCGTGGACCCCCGGGCGCAGGGACGGGCGGGCCAGCCGGGCCTGCCGCGACTGTTCGGCCAGCTGGGCGAGGTCCCAGCAGACGCTGCCGTCCAGGTAGGCGGCGAGGTCCGGCAGGTCGGCGTGCAGGTGGGCGGCGGCGCGGAAGGCGCCGAGCAGCAGGGCGGCGTCGCCGAGCGAGGACAGGCCCTTGCCGCGCACGTCGCCGACCAGCAGCCGGGTGCCGGTGGCGGTGCGGGCGGCCGCGTACAGGTCGCCGCCCACCTGCGCCTCGGCCTCGGCGGCCAGGTAGACGGAGGCCAGGTGCAGCGGCCCGATCCGTTCCGGCAGCGGGCGCAGCAGCACCCGCTGGGCGGCCTCGGAGACCGAGCGGACCCGGGCCAGCTCACGCTCGTGCCGGTCGCGCAGCACCCGCAGGCCGACGATCAGGGCCGAGACGACGACCTGCGCCCCGAGCTGGGTCTCGATGTTGGCGCTGGTCAGGCCGTCCCGGACGGCGCCGATGAAGGTGAGCGCGCCGAGGGCGAGTAGGGCGACCCCGGCGGTGGCGCGGGCGCCCGCGAAGGAGGCGGTGAGGGCGGGGGCGACGATCAGCAGCGGGCCGAGGTGGATCTCCGGCGGGGAGAGGATGTCGACGACGGTGATCAGGATGATCAGCGCGAGCGACAGCGCCGTCAGCACTCGGCGGTCGGGCCGCCAGGCGCGGCGGCGGGCGCGGGGACGCGGCTGTTCGGCACGCTGCCGGAGGGGCACCTCTCCTCTGTACACCGTGGGGGCGGTGGGGCGCACCCCGGGGGGTGTCGGGGGTGGTGTCCGGCGGTGTCGGGGGTGTCGTCGGGTGTGGTGTCCGGCGGTGCCGTGGGCCGGGCTAGCCTTCCTCGCCGTAACGGGCCAGGTAAGCGGCGAAGCGGGCGACGTCCTCGTCGGACCAGTCGGTGAAGCGGGTGGTGAAGGCCATCCGGCGCTGCTCGTTGGCGTCCCGCAGCAGGGTCAGCCCGGCTTCGGTGGCGCGCAGGATCTGGCCCCGCTGGTCGTCCGGGTCGGCCTCGCGGCGCAGCAGGCCGAGCTTCTCCAGGGCGGTGACCTGGCGGCTGACGGTGGACTTGTCGAGCATGAAGTGCGCGGCCACGTCGGCGGCCCGGCAGCCGCCGCGCTCGGTGATCAGGTCGAGGATGCTGTAGGTGACCAGGGAGAGGTCGGGGTGCAGCTGGGAGGCCTTGTGCCGGGCACGGCGGGCGAAGGCGGTCAGCTCGCGCTGGATGGTGTCGATGGACGACTGGCGGCCGGGCACGGCGTTCCTACCTCCTCGGAATTTGTTGCACTATACAACGGATTCACCCGGGGTCGCGCGCGGCTCGTCGGCGGCGTCGCCCGCCGTCCCGCTCGACGCCTCGCCCGCCGGCCGTCCCGGTGCGGCCTGCCAGGCGCGGGCGGCCGCGATCCGGCGGGTCGCACTCGGATGAGTGGCGAACAGTAGCTCAAGCACCCGCGGCGGGTCGACATCGGAGACGTTCGCCAGTGCCAGTCTGCGCTGCATCGCCACGAACTGCTCGGCGTCCCCGGTCAGTTCGAGCGCGTGCCGGTCCGCCCTGGCCTCGATCCGGCGGCTCACCGCGCACTGCGCCGGGCCCGACAGGGCACCGATCAGCGAGGCGAGCGCGGCCAGCAGCGGCAGCGCCCGCGGATCGGCCGCGTCGCGCGCCCCGGCGGCGTCCAGCAGCGGACGCCAGGTGCTCAGCAGCCCGAGGACGGCCACGGCGACAGCCGCGCCGACCGCGCCCAGCGCCGTACCGAGTGGCACGTCGCGGTGCTTGACGTGCCCCAGCTCGTGCGCCACCACGAGCTCCACCTCGCGCGGGTCGGCAGTCGAGAGCAGGGTGTCGTACACGACGATCCGGCGGGTCGCGCCCAGCCCGGAGACGTACGCGTTCAGCGCGGTGGTGCGTCGGGAGGCGTCCGCCACCAGGACGTCCCGCACCCGCACGCCGTCCCGCGCGGCCAGCGCCAGCAGGGCGGTGCGCAATTCGCCCGGGGGCATCGGGGTGAAGCGGTTGAACACCGGCTCGATCAGCAGCGGGTGGAGGAAGGAGAGGGCGGCGGTCAGCAGCGCCGCCGCGCCCGCGGCCGGGAGCCACCAGCGCCGCGGCGACCAGTCCGTCAGGGCGAACAGGCCGAACAGGAGCGGGAGGAGCAGCACCAGGGTGAGCGCGAGCCCGCGCAGAACGTCCAGTGCCCAGCCTGCCCAGCCCTGGGTCACCAGGCCGTACCGGGCCCGCACGGAGCGCACCCGGGCGCCGAACGGCAGCTGCAGGGCCTGGCCGAGCAGGATCAGCGCGGCCGCCCCGGCCAGGACGGCGGCGGTGCGGGAACCGCCGAACCAGCGGCCGGTGGCGGTCACCAGGGCAGCGCCGGCCGGAGTGAGGCCGAGCAGCAGGGGCAGCGCCAGGCCGGCCAGCCGTCCGCCGAGCGCCCACGGCAGCTGCGCTCGGCGCAGGGCGCGGCCGCGGGCGCGCTGGACCGGGGTGAAGTCGGGGGCGGGCGGCGCGGTGTTCGGCGGGGTGTTCGGCGGCGGGGTGTTCGCCGGTGCGTTGTTCGGTGGCGGGGTGTTCATGGCCGGGGTGCGGCTCCTCCGGTTCGGGGTGTCGCGGTTCAGCATGGCGTACCCGCCCGGGTGCTGCGCAGTCCTCCGTGCTCCGGTGCTCGTGCTCGTTCCCCGTGCTCGCTCGCCTGGCTCACTCCTCGGCGGGGCCGGTGGCGCTGTGCACGCCGGCGCGCAGCAGCTGGTGGCCGAGGTCGACCAGGGCGCGGCCGACGGCGAACTCGTCGCCGACCGCCGGGGCCGGGGTGTCGTGGGGGTTGCGGCGGGCCAGGGCGTCGCTGTGCAGCACGTTGCCGTCGGCGTCCAGCACGGCGTGCACCCGGGTGGTGTCGCGGTCCTCGACCACGTGCAGGCTGAGCTGCCAGTCCTTGGTGCGGACGGCGCCCGGGGCCTGCTCCCCGACCGCCGCCTCCGGCGGTGGCGGCGCGGAGGCCGTCCCGTCGGCGCGGACGATCACCACCGGGCAGACCCCGTGCACCGCGCAGCGGGTCGACACCGAGCCGAGCAGCGTCCGGGCGAAGGTGCCGCGGCCGCGGCTGCCCAGTACCAGCAGGTCCGCGTCCTCGGCCGCCTCCAGCAGCACCTCGGCGGCGTGTCCGAGGACCAGGCTCTCCCGGACCTCCACCGAGCGTTCCGGGCCGACCACCTCGTTGACCTCGGCGGACAGCGTCCGGCGGGCGGTCTGCTCGAAGCCGTCGTCCACCATCGGTGCGAACCAGCCGTACAGCGAGGGGTACTCCCAGGCCGCCACGGCGTGCACCGTGGCCCCGGTGAGCACCGCCTGCCCGATCGCCCAGCGCAGCGCCGCCTTGGACGGCGCCGAACCGTCGACCCCGACCACGATCCGGCGCGCCCGGCCGGGGGCGGGTTGGGAGCCGACGGGCCGGATGCCCACCGGTCGGGTGCCGGCGGGTTGGTTGCCGGCGGGTTGGTTGCTGCCCATCACGTACCACCTCCGGCGTGGATCTGCCGCCTCCCCTCCACGCTGCGCGCCGACCGGCCGGGGCGCCAGGGACGCGGTGGCCGGGTGGGGCGGGGGATTGGGACGGGTGGGCCAACGGGCGGGGCGGCTGTCGATCCGGCCGCCCGCGTCGTCGTCGGCGTGGTCGTCGGTGCGGCGACCGGGGCTGTCGGTGCGCTTTTGTGTCCGGAATGTTGTGGGTGCGGGCCCGAGCCGTGGTGATTCGGTGGCGTAGGCTGACCGCTCTTGCATCGTTCTCGGGGGGAACCACTCATGCGCCGTGCCGCGGCCGCCGTCGCGCTGTTCGTCGGGCTGACCGCCGTCGCCGCCTGCGGGCCGGACGACCCGGCGCCCGCCCCGGCGGCCCCCTCCGGTGCCGCGGCCGCCGCGCCCCCCGGTACGCCCTCCGGCACGGCCCCCGCCTCGACCCCCGGCAAGAGTTCCGCGCCCCGGCCCGACGGCAGCATCACCGTCGCCTTCGCCGGGGACGTCCACTTCGAGGGCCGCACCGAGGCCCGGCTGTCCGTCCAGCCGCCCGAGCCCGCACTCGGCCCGATGTCCCGCACCCTCGCCGACGCCGACCTGTCCGTCCTCAACCTGGAGACCGCGATCACCGGCCGCGGCGCGCCGGAGCCGAAGACGTACACCTTCCGCACCTCGCCCAAGGCGCTGTCCGTGCTCAAGGACTCCGGCGTCGACATCGTCTCGATGGCCAACAACCACGCCGTCGACTTCGGCGCCGACGGCCTCGCCGACACCCTCGCCGCCAAGGACTCCTCGCCGATCCCGGTGATCGGCGTCGGGCACAACGCCAAGGAGGCGTACGCCCCGTACGTCACTACGGTGCGCGGGGTGAAGGTCGCGGTGGTCGCCGCCAGCCAGGTCGAGGACATCACCAACCAGAAGTGGCGGGCCGGCGCCGACAAGCCGGGCATCGCCTCGGCGCTGGACGTGCCTGCCCTGGTCAAGGCGGTGGAGTCGGCCAAGCAGCAGGCCCCGGTCGTGCTCGTCTACCTGCACTGGGGCGAGGAGGGCAAGGCCTGCCCGACCGGCGCCCAGACCGCCGTCGCCAAGAAGCTCGCCTCCGTCGGGGCCACCGCCGTGGTCGGCACCCACGCCCACACCATGGTCGGCTCGGGCATGCTCGGCAACACCTACATCGGTTACGGCTTCGGCAACTTCCTCTGGTACGGCACCTCCAACTACCCCAACTCCAACGAGACCGGTGTCACCACCCTCACCCTCGCCGCCGACGGCAAGGTGACCGGTGAGGCCTTCGCCCCGGCCACCATCGACGACAAGGGCATCCCCCAACCGGTCACCGGCGCCACCGCCGAAGCCGCCCTCAAGCGCCGCGACGGCCTCCGCGGCTGCGCCGGACTCACCCCGCCGCCGGCTGCCCGTTGATGTCGTCCGTACCATCACCGCATGAGCGGACACGAGGAACTGACCACCAGTCGGCTGTCGCTGCGGCGCCCCTCGGCTCGTGACCTGGACGCCGTCCTCGCCATCCACCGGGACCCGGCCACCTGCGTCCACAACCCCTCCGACGTGCTGACCTCCCGCGCCGAGGCCGAGGAGCGCTACGCCCGCTGGGACGCCGGGTGGCAGGCCTGCGGCTACGGCTACTGGACGGTCCGCGAGCGCGACGCCTCGCCGGTGCTGGGCTTCTGCGGCGTCAAACCCGTGGAGCTGGCGGGCCGGCCCATCCTCAACCTCTTCTACCGCTTCGCCCCCGCCGCGTGGGGCCGGGGCTTCGCGACCGAGGCCGCCACGGCCGTCGTGGGGTGGTCCGTCTCCGCCGTGCCCGGGCTATCGCTCATCGCCCGCGTCCGCCCCGAGAACCTTCCCTCCCAGCACGTCGCCCTGCGCGCCGGTCTGCGCCGGGCGGAACACCTGGACGGCCCGGGCTACGACGGCTACGACTGGATCTACGCCGGCAACCTCCCCGAGAGCCGGTAGTCGCGCCGCCCGGTCGACCGACTCGGCATCTCAGGCCGCCCGTCCCCTGCCGGGGTCGGGCGGCTTCCGTGTATCCGGTTCCGTGCATCCGGGGCGAGTTGACGTTGTCGCACAGGATCTCGGCGTAGGCGAACAATTGTGTTAGGTTAGGCTTGCCTAACAAAGCTGGTCGGAGGGGATGTCCTGTGCAGCAGTCCGAATTCGCCGGTGTCGTCGCGATGGTCACCGGGGCCGGGCAGGGCATCGGTGCGGCCGTGGCCCGGGCACTGGCCGCCGAGGGCGCCGTGGTCGCGGCGCTGGACCGGGACTCCGGTCCGCTCGCCGAGCTGGCTGCGGAGTCCTCCGCCGTTCACCCGTACGTGCTGGACGTCGCGGATTCGCAAGCCGTCGACCGTGCCGTCGAGGTGACGGAAGGTCAACTCGGCCGGGTCGGTGTACTGGTGAACGTCGCTGGGGTCCTGCGGCCCGGTTCGGCCGTCGAACTCAGTGATGAGGACTGGGCGGAGACCTTCGCCGTCAACGCCACCGGGGTGTTCCACACCGGTCGGGCCGTCGGGCGGCGGATGGCCGCGCGCGGGCGTGGTGCCATCGTGACCGTCGGCTCCAACGCCGCCGGGGTGCCGCGGGCCGGGATGGCCGCGTACGCGGCGTCCAAGGCGGCGGCCACCGTGTTCACCCGCTGCCTCGGGCTGGAGCTCGCCCGTTCCGGGGTGCGCTGCAACATCGTCTCACCCGGGTCGACCGACACCGCGATGCAGCGGGCACTGTGGGGCGAGGACGCCGAGGCGGCCGAACGACGGGTGATCGAGGGCGACTTGGGGGCCTGGCGGGTCGGGATCCCGCTCGGCCGGATCGCCGCGCCCGCCGACATCGCCGAGGCGGTGGTCTTCCTGGCCTCCGACCGGGCCCGGCACATCACCATGCACGACCTGTATGTCGACGGCGGCGCGACTCTGCGCGCCTGAGTCGCCTTCCGTAGACCGTAGAGACCGTCCCAGACTGGAGAAACACCGTGACCACGGTGCACCACGCCCCCGTCGGGCCCGCCGCCGGGATGCCGCCCGCCGACGGCCCCGACCACGCCGTCATCGGTGCGGCCAGCGGCCTGCTCGGGCAGTACCGGGCCGCCGCCGGTGAGGCCTTCTTCGCCTCGCCGACCCGCACCCTGCTCGCCGCCGGGGTCCACGCCCGGGTGCCGCAGGACGCGCGTCCGCTGCCCGTGCGGGTCGCCGAGACGCTGGCCGAGGCGCGTCGCGCCGGGGTCGAACGGCCGCTGGTGGTCGGGGCGGTGGCCTTCGACCGGGACAGCCGGGCCGAACTCGCCGTCCCCGCCCGGGTCCGCGCGGCCGGGGCGCTGCGCGACGACCCGCTGATCGCGCTGCCCGCACCGCCGGCCGAGGGGGCCGAGTGGCGGGTGCGCCCGGTGCCCGAGCCGCACGCGTACGGGGCGGGCGTCGCGGCGGCCGTCGACCGGCTGCGCGACGGGGAGCTGAGCAAGGTGGTGCTGGCCCGCACGCTGGAGCTGACCGCCGACGAGCCACTGGACCTGCCCGCCATCCTGCAACGGCTGGCCCGCCGCGACCCGGGCGGCTACACCTTCGCGGTGCCGGCCGGCGGTGGCCGCACCCTGATCGGCGCGAGCCCCGAACTGCTGCTCTCCCGCCGGGGAACGGCCGTGCTGGCCAATCCGCTGGCCGGTTCGGTGCCACGCGGCGAGGACCTCGGCGAGGACGTGCGGCGCGCCGCCGCGCTGCTGGAGTCGCCCAAGGACCTGCACGAGCACGCCGTCGTGGTGGACGCCGTTCGCGAGGCGCTGGCGCCGTACTGCCGCGACCTGGAGGTGCCGGAGCGGCCCACCCTGGTGCGCACCGCCGCGATGTGGCACCTGGCGACCACGGTCACCGGCGAGCTGGCCGATCCGGCGCTCTCCGCCCTGGAGTTGGCGTGCGCGCTGCACCCGACCCCGGCGGTCTGCGGGACACCGACAGGCCTCGCGCGCCGGGTGATCACCGAGGTCGAGCCCTTCGACCGGGGCCTGTACACCGGGATGGTCGGCTGGGGAGACGAGACCGGCGACGGCGAGTGGGTGGTGACCATCCGCTGCGCGGAGGCCGACGAGCGGACGCTGCGGGTGTACGCGGGTGCCGGGGTGGTCGAACAGTCCTTGCCGGAGGACGAACTCGCCGAGACCAGCGCCAAGTTCCGCACCTTCCTGGATGCGGCGGGGGTGGCCCGGTGACGCCCCCGGACGGATTCACCCCGTACCCCGCCGAGTTCGCCGAGCGCTACCGGGCCGCCGGGTACTGGCGCGGCGAGACCTTCGGGCGGATGCTGCGTGAGCGCGCCGCCGCGCACGGCGAGCGGATCGCCCTCGTCGACCCGGGCGGGCACTCGGCGGCGGGGCGGGAGCGGCGCTGGAGCTACGCCGAACTCGACCGCCGCGCCGACCGGATGGCGGCCGGGCTGCTCGCCCGGGGCATCCGGGCCGGTGATCGGGTGGTGGTCCAACTGCCCAACGCGGCCGAGTTCTTCGAGGTGGTCTTCGCGCTGTTCCGGATCGGCGCGCTGCCGGTCTTCGCGCTGCCCGCGCACCGCTACGCCGAGATCGGCTACTTCTGCTCCTTCACGGAGGCCGTCGGGTACGTCGTCCCGGCTGTTGAGGGCGGCTTCGACTACCGTGAACTCGCCTGCCGGGTACGGGCGGAGAACCCCTCGCTGCGGCTGGTCCTGGTGGCCGGAGAGGACGCGGGGGAGCACGAACGGCTGGCGGACGTGCCCTGCGACGGGCCGGGCCCTGCCGCCGAACCCGAGCCCGGGGACGTCGCCTTCCTGCAGCTCTCCGGCGGCAGCACAGGCGTGCCGAAGCTGATCCCGCGCATCCACGACGACTACATCTACTCGCTGCGCGGCTCGGTCGAACTGTGCGCCCTCGACGCGGACAGCGTTTACCTGTGCGCGCTGCCCGCCGCGCACAACTTCCCGCTCAGCTCGCCCGGTTCGCTCGGCACGCTGTACGCGGGCGGCCGGGTGGTGCTCTGCCCGCAGCCGGGCCCGGAGACGGCCTTCCCGCTGATCGAGCGCGAGGGCGTGACGATCACCGGCCTGGTGCCGCCGCTGGCGCTGCTCTGGCTGGACGCCGCCGAGCGCGGCGCGCTCGGCTACGGGAGCCTGGAGGTGCTGTTGGTCGGCGGCGCCAAGTTCAGTACGGAGGCGGCCCGTCGGGTGCGCCCTGTGCTGGGCTGCGCGCTGCAGCAGGTGTTCGGGATGGCCGAGGGGCTGGTCAACTACACCCGCCTGGACGACCCGGAGGAGCTGGTCACCACCACCCAGGGCCGCCCGATCTCGCCGGACGACGAGGTCCGGGTGGTGGACGACCAGGACCGCGACCTGCCCGACGGCACCACCGGGCACCTGCTCACCCGCGGCCCGTACACCATCCGCGGCTACTGGAACGCGCCCGGGCACAACGCCGACTCCTTCACGGCGGACGGCTTCTACCGCACCGGGGACCTGGTCCGCCGGCTGCCCACCGGCCACCTGGTGGTCGAGGGGCGGGCCAAGGACCAGATCAACCGGGGCGGGGAGAAGGTCGCCGCCGAGGAGATCGAGAACCACCTGCTCGCCCACCCGGCCGTGCACGACGCGGCGGTGGTGTCGATGCCCGACGCGTACCTGGGCGAGCGTACCTGCGCGTACGTGGTGCTCCGCGCCGAGCGCCACGAACAGCCGCCGAGAGGCGTCGAGTTGAAGCGCTTCGTGCGCCGGCGCGGGCTGGCCGACTACAAGGTGCCGGACCGGGTGGAGTTCGTCGAGGCCTTCCCCGCCACCGGGATCGGCAAGGTCAGCAAGAAGGACCTGCGGGCCGCCATCGCGGCCTCCCTGCACGCCAGTTGATCTCCCCACTTCCAGCCGTAAAGGAACGACCACCGTGGGCCTGCCCCGCATTCCCCGCTATCCCATGCCGCTCGTCGCGGAGCTGCCCGCCAACCGGGTCTCCTGGACGGTGGACCCGGCGCGCGCCGTGCTGCTGGTGCACGACCTGCAGAACCACTTCCTGGTCGCCTTCGGCAGCGAGGCCGCTCCCGTGCCCGAACTCCTCGGCAACGTCGCGGCGTTGGCCAGGACAGCGGGCGCGCGCGGCGTGCCGGTCGTCTACACGGCGCAGCCGGGCGGACAGAGCCCGGCCGAGCGGGGGCTCCAACAGGACTTCTGGGGGCCGGGCATCCCGGACGACCCGCGCGCCACGGCCATCGCCGAGGCCGTCGCCCCGGCGCCGGGCGACACGGTGCTCACCAAGTGGAAGTACAGCGCCTTCGTGCGCACCGAGTTGGAGCGGCTGCTGCGGGAGCAGGGCAGGGACCAGCTGGTGATCACCGGCGTCTACGCGCACATCGGCGTGCAGGCCACTGCCTGCGACGCCTGGATGCGGGACCTGCAGGCCTTCGTGGTGGCCGACGCGGTCGCCGACTTCGGGCCGGCGGAGCACCGCGCGGCGCTGGAGTGGATCGCCGGGCGCTGCGGGGTGGTCACGACGGCGGAGGCCGTGATCGGGACGCTGGAAGGGACGGAGGGGAAGTGACGGGCGTGGGCTTCACGGTGGAGCGGATCAGAGCCGAGGTCGCCGACCTGCTCGGCGAGGACCCGGCGGACATTCCGCTGGACGAGAACCTGGCCGACTGGGGCCTGGACTCGATCCGGCTGATGTCGCTCGCCGATCGTTGGCGGGCCGAGGGCGCCGAGGTGACCTTCGTCCAGCTCGCGGCGCGTCCGGCCATCGAGGCCTGGGCCGGGCTGCTGGGCGCGGCCTGATGGCGGCGGTCGTACCGGAGACGGGCTCGGGGGAGACGGGCTCGGGGGAGACGGGCGAGAGGGAGACGGGCGAGAGGGTGGCGGGGGCAGAGGCTGCGGGGGTCGAGGTGGCGGGCTGTCCGGCGGGGGTTTCGGCGGGCCTCTCGGCGGGCGTCTCGGCGGAGGGGCTCGTCCTGGCGGGGCCGACGCGGCCGGGCCCGGTGGTCGAGTACCCGGCCACCACGGTGGTGGGCCCGGTCGAGGCGCAGGCGGCACGGACTCCGGAGGCGCCGGCGCTGGTGCTCGTGGACGGTGCGGTGGTGACGTACCGGGAGCTGAACGCCTCGGCCAACCGGCTGGCGCGCGCCCTGGCCCGACGTGGTGCCGGACCGGGGGCGGTGGTCGGGCTGGCACCGGCCCGCCGCCCGGAGGAGTTGCTGACGGCGTTGCTGGCGGTGGCCAAGGCGGGTGCGGCGTATCTGTGGCTGGACCCGGCGGATCCGCCCGGGCGGCGGGAGTGGCTGCTCGCGGAGAACGAGCCGGTCTGTGTGCTGGGGGAGGGGGTACCGGGGGCGCTGGGGGCGCTGTCCGGGCTCGACACGGAGGCCGAACTGGACACCGATCCGCCGCGCGCGCTCACCCCGCAGCACCTGCTCTGCGTCAGGTACGGGCCGGGCGGGCGCCCGGTCGCCGTCCGGCTGACCCACGGTGAGGCGGACCGGCGGGTGCGCGAGCTGCAGGCCGCCTATCCGCTCGGGCCGGGGGACCGGGTGCTGCAGCTCAGGCTGCCGCACTGGGGATTGCTCTGGCCGTTGCGGACCGGCGCGGCGGTGGTGCTGACGGGCGGGTGACGGCGGACGGCGGCAGGCAGCGAACAGCGAACAGCGAACAACGAACAGCTTTCAGCGAACAGATGATGAAATCTGTTTGCTGAAAGCTGTCGGCTGTTGCCTGTGCGCTGTTACCGACCGGCCCCCGCCTGACCGGCCCCGGCCCGCCCGGTCCCCCGCTCGTCCGGCCCCCGCCAGGCCCGCCGCCGTCCACGCCATCGCCACCACGCCGCCCGGCACCGCTCGTTCCGAATTTCCGAGGAGATCTCCGCATCATGCCCGCCGCCGAAACCCAGGCCGCCGAAACCCAGACCCTCGCGACGCAGGCTGACGAACTCCGGGCCGACGAGCCCCGGGCCGGCGCGACGCAGCCCGTCGACATCCCGCTGCTCGCCGCCCAGGCCGCCATCTGGTACGCCCAGTCGCTCGACCCCGCCAGCCCGGTCTACAACACCGGCGACGCCGTTGAGATCGCCGGCCCGCTGGACGAGGAGGCCTTCGAGGCGGCCCTGCGGCGGACGGTGGCGGAGGCCGAGGCGCTCGGCGCCGTCGTCGTCACCGGCTCGGACGGCACCCCGCGCCAGCGGCTGCGCCCCGGCCACCGCTGGCCGCTGCACCACCTCGACCTGCGCGCCGCCCACGACCCGGACGCCGAGGCCGAGGCCTGGATGCGCGCCGACCTGGCCCGCCCGGTCGACCTCGCGACCGGCCCGCTGTTCACCCACGCCCTCATCCGGCTCGCCGACGAGCGCCACCTCTGGTACCGCCGGATCCACCATCTCGCCGTCGACGCCTACGCGTTGACCCTCCTCGGCGAACGCGTCGCCGCCCACTACACCGCACTCGTCACCGGCGTCGAGCCCGGCCCCAGCCCCTTCGCCGCCCTCGCCGAGACCGTCGCCGAAGAGGCCGCCTACCGGGACGGCGAGGAGTACCGGGCCGACCGCGCCCACTGGTCCGCCCACCTCGCCGGCACCGACGCCGCCGCGACGCTCCCCAACACCCACACCGACGCCCCGGCCGACGCCTCCACCGCCACCGCCACCACCTCCTCCAGCGCCGCCACCACCACCTCCACGGGCACCCCCGTCCCGCTGCGCCTCACCGCCGACCTCCCCGCCGGCACCCGCGAGCGCCTGGACCGCGCCGCCACCGCCGCCCGCGCCACCTGGGCCGAACTGCTCCTCGCCGCCACCGCGGGCTACCTGCACCGCCTGACCGGCGCCGAGGACGTCCTGCTCGGCCTCCCGCTCGCCAACCGCCGTGGCCCGGTCGCCCTGCGCACCCCCGTCGCCACCGCCAACGTCCTCCCGCTGCGCCTGACCGTCCGCCCCGCCGACACCGCCGAGGCGCTGCTGCGCCAGGTGGTCCGCGAGCTGCGCACCGCGCGCCGCCACCAGCGCTACCCTCTGGAGGACCTGCACCGCGACCTCGGGCTCACCGGCGAACGCCGCGCCCTGTTCGGCCCGGTGGTCAACATCAAGGCCTTCGAAGGCGACCTCGACCTGGCGGGCCTGCCTGGCACCGTCCGGAACCTGGCCGCCGGTCCGGTGGACGACCTCGCCGTGAACGTCTCGCCCGGCCCCGACGGTGCCCTGCGCCTCGTCCTCGACGCCGACCCGGCCCGCCACGGCGCCGCCTCGCTCGCCGCACACCGCGACGGCCTGCTGCGCTACCTCGACGCCCTCGCCGAGCTGCTGCTCACCGCTCCGCGGACGCCGATCGCCCGGATCGACCTGCTGGACGCCGACGCGCAGCGCCGCGTCACCGAGGGCCGTACCGAGCCTCCGGTCGAGCAGACGGTACCCGAGCTGTTCGCCGCCCAGGCCGCCCGTACGCCGAACGCCGTCGCCGTCCGCTGCGGCTCAACCTCCCTCACCTTCCGCGCACTTGATGTCAAGGCCAACCGTCTCGCCCACCGCCTGACCACCCTCGGCGTCCGGGCCGGCTCGCCCGTCGCACTCGCCCTGCCGCGCGGCGCCGACACCCTGGTCGCGATGCTCGCCGTCCTCAAGGCCGGCGGCGCCTGCGTCAGCCTCGACCTCGCCCACCCGCGCGAACGGCTCTCCGTCGTCCTGGCCGACGCCCGCCCGGTCTGTGCACTCGGCACCCCCGAGACGCTCGCCGCCCTCGATCTGCCGCCCGGCCTGCCCGCCGTACGGCCGGAGGATGTCGACGGCGAGCCGGAGACCGCCCCGCCGGCGCCCCAAATCCACGATCCTGCCTACGTGTTGCACACCTCGGGCTCCACCGGCCGCCCCAAGGGTGTGGTCGTCACCCACGCCTCGCTCGCCAACCTGCACGCCGGCCTCGGTGAGGACCACATCGTCCCCGCCGTCCGCCGCACCGGCCGCGAGCGGCTGCGCATCGCCCACAGCGCCTCCTTCGCCTTCGACGCCTCCTGGGACCCGGTGCTGTGGATGGTCCACGGCCACGAACTGCACCTGCTCGACGACGCCACCTACCGCGACCCGGCCGCCCTCGCCGCCCACCTCCACCGCGAGCGCATCGACTACCTCGACCTCACCCCCTCCTACCTCGAAGTCCTGCTCGCCGAAGGCATCCTGGACGAGGAGCGGTACCGCCCCGCCGTCCTCGCGGTCGGCGGCGAAGCCACCCCGCCCACCCTCTGGCAACGCCTGACCGCCGTCCCCGGCCTGCACCCGATCGACCTCTACGGCCCCACCGAGACCACCGTCGACGCCTACGCCTGGACCCCGGGCCCCGCCGGCGCTCCGGCCGGCCGGGTCGTGCGGGGCTCCCGCGCCTACGTCCTGGACGGCTCGCTGCGCCCCGCCCCCGACGGCGTCACCGGCGAACTGTACGTTGCCGGCGCCTGTTTGGCCCGCGGCTACCTCGGCCGCCCCGACCTCACCGCCGAACGCTTCCTCGCCGACCCCTTCGGCCCGCCCGGGAGCCGGATGTACCGCACCGGCGACCTCGCCCGCCGCCGCCCCGACGGCACCCTGGAGTTCCTCGGCCGCGCCGACGACCAGGTGAAGATCCGCGGCTTCCGGATCGAACCCGGCGAGATCGCCGCCGTCCTCGCCCAACTGCCCGACGTCGCCCAGGCCGTGGTGATCGCCCGCCCGGGCCCGCAGGGCAAGCGGGTGCTCGGCTACGCCGTCCCCGCGCCCGGCAGCACCCCGGACCCGGAGGGGCTGCGCGCCGCGCTCGCCGCCCGGCTGCCCGCGCACATGGTCCCGGCCGCCGTCCTGCTGCTGGACGAACTACCACGCACCGCCCACGACAAGCTCGACCACCGCGCCCTGCCCGAGCCCGCCGCCGCCACCGGCACGGCCGCCGCCACCCCGCAGGAGGAGCTGGTCTGCGGGCTGTTCGCGGACGTCCTCGGACTGCCGACCACACCCGGCCGGGAAGCCTCCTTCTTCGACCTCGGCGGTCACTCCCTGCTCGCCGGCCGCCTGGCCGCCCGACTGCGCGAGACCTTCGCCGCGCCGGTGGCCTTCGCCGACGTCTTCCGCCACCCGACCCCGGCCGCCCTTGCCGGCCTCCTCCAGGCCGGCACGGCGCCCGAGCGGGTCGGCACGGCGCCCGAACCGCACCCCGCCCTGGTCCCCGAACCGCACCCCGCCCTGCTCCCCGTGCCACGCACCGAACGGATGCCGCTCTCGCCCGCCCAGCGCGGCCTCTGGTTCCTGCACCGCCTCCAGGGCCCCAGCCCCACCTACAACATCCCGCTCGCGCTCACCCTCACCGGCCCCCTCGACCGCCGCGCGCTCACCCTCGCCCTGGGCGACCTCACCGCCCGGCACGAAGTCCTGCGCACCGTCTACGGCGAGGAGCCCGACGGCACGCCCTACCAGCGGATCCTGCCCGCCGCACCGGTCGAACTGCACGACGGCGCTGGCCGGTTGACCGAGGCCGTCCGCCACGGATTCGACCTCGCCGCCGAACCTCCGCTGCGCGCCACCCTGTTCGCGCACGGGCCGCAGCGGTACACCCTGCTCCTGCTGCTCCACCACATCGCGAGCGACGGCGCCTCCACCACCCCGCTGGTCCGCGACCTGGCCACCGCCTACACCGCCCGGCTCGCCGGACGCGCGCCCGAACTGCCGCCGCTTGCGATCCAGTTCGCCGACCACGCCGCCTGGCAGCGGCAGCTGCTCGGCACCGCCGAGGGGCCCACCCCGCTGGCCGTACGGCAGACCGAGCACTGGCGCGCCGCCCTCGCCGGTCTGCCCGACCAGCTGGACCTGCCCACCGACCGCCCCCGCCCGGCCGTCGCCGGCCACCAGGGCGCCACCGTGCCCTTCACCCTCGACGCCGAGGCGCACACCGCCCTCGCCGGGCTCGCCCAGGCCTCCGGCAGCACCGTTTTCATGGCCGTCCAGGCCGGGCTGGTCGCGCTGCTCACCCGGCACGGCTGCGGCACCGACCTCCCCGTCGGCACCCCGGTGGCCGGTCGGGACGACGCCGAAACCGCCGAGCTGGTGGGCTATTTCGTCAACACCGTCGTCCTGCGCACCGACACGTCCGGCGACCCCTCCTTCCGCGACCTGCTCGAACGCGTGCGCGAGACCGTCCTCACCGCCCACGAGCACTCCGACCTGCCCTTCGACCGCCTGGTCGAGGAGCTCAACCCGCCGCGCTCACTCGCCCGGCACCCGCTGTTCCAGGTGATGCTCGCCTGGCAGAGCCGCCCCGACGAGCCCACCGCACTGGGCGGCGGCCTGACCGCCGAGCTCACCGCGATCCCCAGCGGCACCGCCAAGTTCGACCTCACCCTCAACGCGGGCGAGCTGCCCGGCGGCGGCATCGGCGGCTTCCTGGAGTACCGCACCGACCTCTTCGACGCCGCCACCGTGGCCGCGCTCGGGGAACGCCTCGCCCGACTGCTGACCGCCGCCGCCACCGACCCCGACACCCCGATCGGCCGACTCCCGCTGATCAGCGAGGAGGAGCGGCTGCGCGCCCTGGTCGAGTGGAACGGCGACCCGGTCGGCGCCCCGACCGACGCCACCCTGCCCGAGCTGTTCGAGGCGGCCGCGTCCGTCAACCCGTCGGCCGTCGCCGTGAGTTGCGGCGACGAGCGGCTCGACTACAGCGAACTCGCCGCCCGCGCCGACCGCCTGGCCCGGCAGCTGGCCGCCAACGGCATCGGCCCCGGCGCCATCGTCGCCCTCGCCCTGCCGCGCTCCGTCCAGCTGGTGGTCGCCCTGCTCGCGGTGGCCAAGTCCGGCGCCGCCTACCTCCCGCTCGACCCCGACTACCCCGCCGACCGCCTCGCCTACATGCTGGCCGACGCCACCCCGGCCGCCCTGCTCACCGACCGGGCCACCGCACCCCGGCTGCCCGCCCACGCGGTGCCCCGACTCCTCGTCGACGGGTCGGAGTCGGATCGCCACCCGGCCGTCCCACTGGCCCAGCACGAACGCACCCGACCGCTGCGCGCCGACGACATCGCGTACGTCATCTACACCTCCGGTTCCACCGGCCGACCCAAGGGCGTGCCCGTCACCCACCGCAACGTGGTGCGGCTGTTCGGCTCCACCGACCCCTGGTTCGGCTTCGGCGCCGAGGACGTCTGGACCCTCTTCCACTCCTACGCCTTCGACTTCTCGGTCTGGGAGCTGTGGGGCGCCCTGCGGTACGGCGGCCGCCTGGTCGTCGTCCCGCACCTGGTCAGCCGCGACCCGGCCGCCTTCCTCGACCTGCTCGCCCGCGAGCGCGTCACCGTCCTCAACCAGACCCCGTCCGCCTTCTACCAGCTCAGCGCCGCCGACCGGGACCGACCCGGCACCGAACTCGCCCTGCGCTACGTGGTGTTCGGCGGTGAGGCGCTCGAACTCGCCCGACTGGAGGACTGGTACGCGCGCCACCCGGAGAACGCGCCCACCCTGGTCAACATGTACGGCATCACCGAGACCACGGTGCACGTCTCGTACATCGCCCTCGACCGGGCCGGTGCCGCCGCGACCAGCAGCAGCACCATCGGCGTCAACATCCCCGACCTGCGCGTCTACGTCCTCGACCAGCAGCTGCAGCCCGTCCCGCCCGGCGTCACCGGCGAGATGTACGTGGCCGGGGCCGGCCTGGCCCGCGGCTACCTCGGCCGCCCCGAGCTCACCGCCACCCGCTTCGTCGCCGACCCGTACGCCGAGCTGTTCGGCGAGCGCGGCACCCGGATGTACCGCTCCGGCGACCTCGCCCGCCGCCGCGCCGACGGCGTCCTGGAGTACTTCGGCCGCGCCGACCAGCAGGTCAAGCTGCGCGGCTTCCGGATCGAACTCGGGGAGATCGAGGCGGTGTTGGCCGCCCACCCGGCAGTCGCCGATGCGGCCGTGGTGGTCCGCGAGGACGTCCCGGGCGACAAGCGGCTGGTCGGGTACGCGGTGGGCGCCGCCGGGCCGGAGGAACTGCACGCCCACGCCGCCGCCGAACTGCCCGCCCACATGGTGCCCTCGGCCGTCGTACTGCTCGACCGCCTGCCGCTCACCGCGAACGGCAAGCTCGACCGCCGGGCCCTGCCCGCCCCCGAGGCCCCGCCGGCCGGGGCCGGACGGCCGCCGCGCAGCCCGCGCGAGCAGCAGCTGTGCCAACTCTTCGGCGAGGTCCTGGGGTTGGCGTCGGTCGGGGTCGAGGACGACTTCTTCGCGCTCGGTGGCCACTCGCTGCTGGTGGTCCGCCTGGCCGGCCGGATCCGCGAGGTGCTCGGACTGGAGGTCGGCATCGGCACCCTGTTCCAGGTCTCCAGCGTGGCCGCGCTCGACGCGGCACTGTCAGGTGCCACCGAGGACGCCGACGCGCTGGACGTGCTGCTTCCGCTGCGTCCCGTCGCCCCTGGGCGAAAGCGCCCGCTGTTCGCCGTCCACCCGGCGGGCGGCCTGAGTTGGTGCTACACCGGCCTGATCCGCCACCTCCCGGCGGACGTGCCGATCTACGGCCTCCAGGCCCAGGGCGTCGGCGCCGCCACCGCCCGCCGACCGCTGCCCGCCACCATGGAGGAGCTGGCCGCCCACTACGCCGACCGGCTGCGCGAGATCCAGCCCGAGGGCCCGTACCGGCTGCTCGGCTGGTCCACCGGCGGGATCATCGCGCACGCCGTGGCCGTCCGGCTCCAGGAGCTGGGCCGGCAGGTCGAGTTGCTGGCCATCCTGGACGCCTACCCGGCCGAGGGCTTCCGCGCGCTGCCCGTCCCCGACCAGGCCGAGGCGCTGGAGGCGCTGCTCACCATGGGCGGCTTCGGGCCCGCGGACCTCGACGGCCAACCGCTCGAACTCGAGGCCGTCATCGATCTGTTGAGTCGCGAGGGCAGCCCGCTGGCCGGCCTGGACGAGGTCACCGTGACGGCACTGAACGAGATCTACCTCAACACCAACCACCTGGTCCGTGGTTACGACCACCGCCGCTTCGACGGCGACGTGCTGTTCTTCCGCGCGACCGTCGACACCGTCGACGACACCCTGGTGCCCGAACTCTGGGCCCCGTACGTCTCCGGCCGGATCGTCAGCACCGATGTGGCCTGCTCCCACAAGGACATGACCCTGCCCGCCCCGATCGCGCACATCGCGAGCGTGATCGCCGACCGACTGGAGAGCTCCCGATGAGTGACGCCCCCGCCAACCCCTTCGACGCCGACGGCGAGTTCCTGGCCCTCGTCAACGACCAGGGCCAGCACTCCCTGTGGCCCGCCTTCGCCGCCGTCCCGGCCGGCTGGGGCGTCGCGCACGGCCCGTGCGAGCGCTCCGACGCGCTGGCATGGATCACCGCGCACTGGACCGACCGGTGACCCATCCGGCCGTCCGGTCCCCGGCGCGCGCCCTGCTCGCGGGGCGTGCCGCGGTGGTCGTCGTCCACACGGCCGCGATGTGCATGAACGGGCTGGACTCGACCATCGTCAATCCCGCGCTGTACCGCATCGCCGAGGACTTCGGCCGGCCCGTCTCGGCGGCCAACTCCGTGGAGACCGCCTTCCTGGTCGGCCTCGCCCTCGGCCTGCCGGTGGCCGGCTGGCTCGGCGACCGGTACGGCGTGAAGCGGGTCTTCCTCGGCGCGCTGACCGCCTTCACCCTCGCCTCCGCCCTGTGCGCGGCCGCGCCCGGCCTCGGCCCGCTGGCCGCTGCCCGGGCGGTGCAGGGCATCGCGGGCGGACTGCTCACCCCGGTCGGGATGACCCTGCTGTTCCGCGCCTTCGAACCGCACGAGCGGGCCGGCCTCGGCCGGATCCTGATCGTGCCCACCGCCCTGATGCCCGCCCTCGGCCCCCCGCTCGGCGGCTTCCTCACCGAACACCTCTCCTGGCACTGGCTGTTCCTGGTCAACCTGCCGATCGGCGCGGCGGCCGTGCTGATCGGGCTGTTCGGCCTGCGGGCCGCGCAGGAACCCCCGGCCGGCCGCTTCGACACCACCGGGTTCCTGCTCGCCACCCCGGGCCTGGGCCTGCTCACCTACGCCCTCGGCTTCGGTCCGGCGCACGGCTGGTGCTCGCCCGGGGTGGCGCTCGGCGGCCTCCTCGGGGCGGTCCTGCTGGGCGCCGCCGTACGGTCCCAACTCCGCTCCGCCGCACCGCTGGTGGACCTGCGACTGCTCGGCGACCGGACCTTCGGCACGGCGAGCTGGCTGGCCCTGCTCACCTCGGCCGGGCTGATGGGCGCGCTCTTCGTCCTCCCACTGCTCTACCAAGCCGCCCGCGGGGCCTCGGCGTTGGACGCCGGGCTGAGCGTCTTCCCGGAGGCGATCGGCCTGATGGCCGCCTCCCAGGTCGTCGACCGGCTGCTGCCCAGGCTCGGGCCGCGCCGCCTCGCGCTGCCCGCGCTGCTGCTGGCGGCGCTGGTGCTGGCCTCGCTCGGCTTCGCCGAAGACCCTTGGGTGGTACGGGCGTTGATGTTCGCCGTCGGGCTGGTGCTGGGCACCGCCGTACTCACCGTCCAGATCGCCGGCTTCGCCGACGTCCCCCCACTCGCCATGGGCCGGGCGATGGCCCTCTTCACCATCCTCCGCACCCTCGGCGGCGCCCTCGGAATCGCCGCCACGGCCGCCCTGCTCGGCGCCCTCGCAGAGGGCCCGGACCCCGCTCCCTACCGTGTCGCGCTCGCTCTCGCCGGAGCCCTGGTCGCCGCCGGAGCCCTACTGGCCGCGCGGCTACCCGCCCAACCCCCGTCCGACTGACCTCAGCTCGTCCGGCCGGGCGCAACCGCCGCCCGGCCGGACCACCACACCGACCCGAGCAGCAGCACGCCGGGCGCGATCCCGGCCACCAGCGCGACGAGCGCGGCGGCGGCGCCGCAGAAGGCCAGCACCAGGCCGACCACCCCGCAGGCCGCCATCCCGCCACCGAGCGTGCGCAGTTCAGGCCTGCGCCAAACGGTCGCGAGCCCGACGAAGTGCACGCCGACCACCACGGCGATCCACCCCACCGTCGCCTGTGGGGTGTGCAGCACTCGGTTGATCACCGCCAGCCCGGCGGCGACCGCCACCACCTCGGCCAGGACGACCAGCCAGTACCGTCCGCCGAAGCTCGTGCCCGTGGATCCGCCACCGCTCTCGGTCGCTTGGGGCCGGCGCCGTCCGAAGAGGACGAGCCCGAGGAACGTGGCCACACCGATCAGGCGCAGGGGGATGGCCACCCCTGCCGGCAGTGCTCCCGCGTTGGCCTCGATGAAGACGAGCCCGAAGCCAGCGCCGACGAGCCGGCCAACGTGATCTTTAGTCATGTCGGCCAGCATTCCAGTCAAGACACGTTTGGGCAGGGGATGTGATGTCCTCCCGGTCTGCCCTTGCTGTCGTACGGTGGCTGGAGCACTGGAGGAGATCGCATGAATCCCGAGCGCTACCGTCTTCTCGAAGAGGCCCGACGGAGCCTTCCCGACGGCTACAAGGTCGAGTTGTCCGGCGACGTCATCGTCATGCAGGCGTCTTCGTCGTCGATTCACCAGCTGAACCTCGCCCTCGTCCAACGACAGTTCGAGGCCCACTGTCCGGCCGGGTACTTTCCGACCGGCAACCGCGACCTGTTCTCGTCAGAGGTCGGAGCCGTGAGGAACCCGGATCTCACCTACCTGCCCGTAGACGTCGTCGACCTTGCCGGGCACAACATCCCTGCGGAACTGGCTCTGATCGCGGTCGAGATCGTTTCCCCGTCGAACCCGGACAACGACTGGGCCGGGAAGGTCCGCGACTACCCTCGTATGGGCTTCCCGCTCTATCTGATCGTTGACCCACGGCAGAAGACAGTCACCCTGTTCTCCGAGCCGAATCGCGATCGCTACCACACCAGGACCGAAAGGGAATTCGGCGAGCGGATCCACATCCCCGAGCCGTTCGACTTCGACCTGGACGTGTCGGCGCTCGTTCCCTATCGGGACTGACCCGCCTCAGCCGTTCGGCCAGAGGATCAGGTCGTCCAGCGGGTGGCGGCGCGGCCGGTCGCCCAGTTCGGCGACGGCCGCGCGGATGCGGTGCAGGTGGTCGACGGTGAGCTGGAGCGGGGGTTCGTCGGGCTGGTAAGTGGCGCGGATCGGGTAGTCGACGCCCGGGGTGCGGGTCATCTCGATGTGGCAGCCGAGGACGTACGTCACCGGGCGGCTCTCGCTGAACTCGACCAGCCGCTTGACGGTGCGACCGAAGGCGGGCCAGTCGTTGATGTAGAGCCGGCCGGGGTAGACGGTGTCGCCGGTGAGCAGGAAGCCCGTCCACGGGTCGTAGTAGGTGACCGCCGCCTCGTGGTGCCCCGGGGTGGCCAGGCACTCCAGCACCCGCCCGCCGCCGAGGTCGACCCGGGCCACCGCCTCGGCGTCCCGGTCGAAGCCGAAGTACGGCCAGGCCGTGGGAAGATCGGCACCGACCAGGGTGGTTGCGGGCCGGTCGGCGAACTGGCCGTCGCCGGCGATGTGGTCGCCGTGCGGGTGGGTGTGGAGCACGAGCAGCCGGTACTCGTCCCGCGGGTTGCGGGTGAGCCATTTCGCGATCAGATCGTCGACGGTCGCACGCAACGGGAAGTACTCGGACTCCGCCGTCGCCCCGGTGTCGATCAGCACGGCACGTTCCGCCCCGAAGAGCAGGAACAGGAACGGCGCCTCGTAGTTGACCGCCTTGTTCTGCCGGAGGATGACGGTGTGCTCGTCGTACTCGTGGACCTGGATGTCCGCGTCCGTGTTGTGCTTCGCGGACGGCGAGCCGTGGATCCACCGCACGTCTAGCGGACGAGCGACCGGTGCACCGACAGCCATGACGCCTCCCTGAGTGCGTCGTCTTGGCGGACCGGGTACGGCGCACATCTCGTCCGGGGCGGTGCCGCTGCGCCGCCCCGGGGACGCTAGCACGAGCGGAGTGGACGCTCGTATCGGAATCCCTCGGCTCTACCGGTGGATTCAGCGCTCCAGAGGAGAAACGTCTCGGGCGAGCTGGACGAAGTCGGTCCACGCCTCAGGGGTGAAGCAGAGCTGTGGGCCAGTCCTGTCCTTGGAGTCGCGGACGTGGACGGCGGCTGGGGTGAGGGCGATCTCGACGCAGGCGCCGCCCTCGGTGCTGCTGTGGCTGGACTTGAACCAGGTCAATTGGGTGTTCATAGCTCCTCCGCCAACTTGCCGATGAACTCTGCCGAGGCCCCGGGGTTGAGGGCTCGCCGAAGGATCATTGCATGGCGTTGGCTCAGGAGCTCCACCTTTCCCGGGTCGGCGTGGAGCATCCCCATTGCATGGCCTTCCTCATAGGCGAGCCGCTGATGCTCCGCAGTGTCCAGCAGAATGAATGGTCCGTTCAAGCCGGGGTGCGCGCCGCAGCTTGGTACTACCTGGATTTCGATGTGGCGTGGATTGCCTGCAGTGAGCAGGTGGAGCAACTGGCGCTTGTGTGCGTCAAGGCTACTGATCGGATGGCGGAGCGCTGCTTCGCTGATCAGAAAGTTGAACGACTTGGTTTGGGTTTTCAACAGGACCTGGCGCTCAAGCCGTGCTGCGACGCGTTCCTCGACGGTCTCGTCGTCCAGCGGTGGCCAGTTCGAGAGGAGGAGGGCCCGGACGGTTTCCTCCGTCTGTAGGAGGCCCGGAATGAGCAGTGTTGCGAACCAGTTGATGACAATGCACTCTGCCTCGTATCGCATGTAGTCCTCAGCGAAGTGCGGGTACTTCTCGGGCTTCAGGTAGTCCGCCCCCGAAACGAGGAGCCCCTTCGCGTCGCAGAACTCGTCTGCCACCTGTAGCAGGTGCAGCGACGGTTTGCGCCGCCCGGCCTCCATCGATCGGAGGCTCTCGTAGCTGTACCCGGCCCGAGCCGCCAGGTCCTCGCGGCTGACTCCAGCGCGGGTGCGCCAGAGCTTGATCTGGTTGCCGCAGTACAGCCATGACATCGGCGGCGGCGTGGCGGACGAGGACGCGTTCATCGCTGACCCCCCAGGTCACTCGGTGTGGGTTCCGACGCTAGATCCCCAAGGGTCTGGGAGGTATGCGAATCGACCTAAATGGTCCTTGTGGGTGACCCCAGCAGGTGCGCGAGGCCATCAGCGAGGCCGCCGCGCCAGCAGGCGTAGTCGTGGCCGCCGTTGAACTCGCGGTACTCGACCTCGTACCCCCGGGCCGTGAGGACATCGCGCAGGTGCCGGTTCTGCGCGAGCAGCATCCACTCCTGGAGGCCGACTTCGACGTAGAACCGCGCCGCCCGCCGCTGCCCGGCCGCGAATTGGCGGGTCAGCCACTCGCTGCCCGCGTCGAACTCCGTTCCGTCCGGCCACCAGAACGAGCCGGACTGGGAGAGCGCGTTGCCGAACCGGTCCGGCCGCCGGAATGCGGCGAAGGCGGCGGTGAGGCCGCCCGCGCTCTGGCCGGCGATCACGGTTGCGGCCGGGGCCAGCGCGGCATCGAACTCGACTGCCGCCCGGGGGAGGAGCCGGTCGGCGAGCAGGTCGACGAAGGCCGGGTTGCAGCTCAGGTCCGCCGGCCGTGCCGGGCCCATGGTGTGGACCAGCAGCGCCACCGTGGGCGGGATCACGCCGTCCGCCGTCAGGTTGTCGAAGGTGTCGCCGACGGACAGCACCCCGCCCCACATCTCGCCGTCCAGCAGCACCGCCACCGGGTACGGCCCCGCATCGTGCCCGGCCGGGAGGTGGACGTCCACCCGCCGCCCGGCGACCGTGTGGGCGAGGGTGCGCCCGCGCGGCACGCCGTCCCGCCGCTGGACGTACGGCTGGGCGGGCGCCTCCGGCAGGCTGAGCACCGAGGACGGATGGCGTCCGTCGCGGGCCGGCAGTCGGGGTTCGCCGTCGAACGGGTCGGGGCGGGCCTGGTCGAGGACGCGCAGCCAGTCGGCCCGTGTGGTGCCGGGGGTCTCGCCCCGGAAGGGGTGGAGTTGGTAGGAGGCCCGGTGGTCGGCGCGCAGCCGGTAGGTGAGCCGCCACTGCTCGCCCTCGCGGGCCATCAGGTGCGGGGTGAGGTCCCCGGCGTGCCGGTCCTTGTCGGTGACGGTGTGCAGCAATGCGAGGACGCCGTCGCAGTCCCGGCCCCGGTGGATGAACGTGACGAGGCGGTAGCGGGGGTCGTCCGGATCGGGCGCGACGAGCGGGTGGTTCTTCAAGACGGTTACTCCTCAAACAGGTCAGACGGCACCCTGGCGGCGCCCGAGCAGCACCCAGAGCAGGAAGGGCCCGCCGAGGACGGTGGTCACGATGCCGACGGGGATCTCCACCCCGCCGATCAGCACCCGCCCCACGGTGTCGGCGAGCACGACGAGGAGCGCGCCGGTCAGCGCCGATCCGAGCACCGGCACGCGGGTCGGCCCGGCCAGCCGCCCGGCGATGACGGGCGCGGCGAGCGCCACGAAGCCGACCGGCCCGCAGACGCCGACCGCCAGTCCGGCGAGCACCACGGCCAGCAGCAGGCAGGCGAGCCGGACCCGGCCCGGGTCGACGCCGAGCGAGGCGGCCACGCTGTCGTCGAAGCGCAGCACCGCCAGCCGTCGGGCCACCACCAGGGCGAGCGGCACCAGCGCCGCGAGCCCGATCAGGACGGGCGCGGCGACGGCGTGGTCGCGCCCGTTGAGGCTGCCGGAGGTCCAGACGTACAGCGAGCCAGCCGAGTTGAGCGAGCGCCGGGCCATGGCGACCTGGATGACCGCCGAGGCGAGCGCGGACATCGCGAGCCCGACCACCAGCACCCGGTAGCCGCGCGCGCCGAGCCCGCCGGAGACCAGGGTGACCACCAGGACGGCGGCCAGCGCGCCGAGCGGCCCGGCCCACCACGCGCCGAAGGAGCCCGAGGCGGTGGCGGAGATCAGCACGGCGGCGGTGGCGCCGTCGTTGACGCCGAGGAGTTCGGGGGTGGCCAGTCGGTTGCGGGCCAGGGTCTGGGTGAGGCAGCCGGCCAGGCCGAGGGCGGCGCCGGCGGCGAGGCCCGCGACGATCCGGCCGAGCCGGAACTTCTGCACCAGCAGCACGTCCAGCCGTTCGCCGTAGCCGAACACGGCCTGGAGGGTGCGGCCGAGGTCGAGCTCGCTCTGCCCGGCGTGCGCGGAGACCACCACGGCGGCGAGCAGCGTGGCGGCCAGGCCGAGCGCGGCGAGCAGGGAGCGGCGGGGGATCAGGAGCGACCAAGCGCCGTACCGAAGCGCCAAGTCGGGCTTGGCGGGCGCCGGTTCGGCCCGTCGTACGGAAGTCATCGCGTCCTCGGCCGGGTCGGCCGGCGTCAGGGCGGCGGAGCGGCGGGAGCGGACGATGGCGATCAGCGCGGGGGCGCCGATCAGGGCGACGATCACTGACACCGGCGCCTCGAAGGGCCGGGCCACCAGTCGCGCCAGCACGTCCGCGCCGGTGAGCACGGCGGCTCCGAACGCGCCGGCGAGCAGCGTCAGTCGGCCGACCCTCGGCCCGGCGACCGCCCGGGCCAGGAACCCGGCGAGCAGGCCGAGGAAGGAGATCGGCCCGGCCAGGGCGACCGCCGAGGCGGTGAGCAGGGTGACGGCGAGGGCGACCGTCGCGCGGGTGGCGCCGGGCCGGTGGCCGAGGCCCCGGGCGAGGTCGTCGCCGAGGGCCAGCGCGCTGAGCGGGCGGGTGGTGAGCAGGGCGAGCAGGAACCCGGCGCCGAGTACGGGGGCGAGCTGGCGCAGGGTCGTCCAGCCCTGCACCCCGGCCAGCGAGCCGAGCACCCAGACCCGGTAACGATCGTATGCCTCCGGGGAGTTGACGATCAGGACGCCGGTGATGCCGCCGAAGGTCGCGCCGACGGCGGAGCCGCCGAGCACCAGCCGCATCGGGGACCCGCCGCGGCTGCCCGCGATCAGCAGCACCAGGGCGCTGGCGAGGACGGCGCCGCCGAAGGCGAAGGCGAGGTACCCGTAGGAGGTCTGCACGCCGAGCACGGCGATGCCGAGCACCACCCCGAGTGAGGCGCCCGCGTTGACGCCGAGCAGGCCGGTCTCGGCGAGCGGGTTGCGGGTGACGGACTGCAACTGGGCGCCCGCGACGCCGAGTGCGGCGCCGACCAGCAGGGCGGTGAGGGTGCGGGGCAGTCGCAGGTCGCCGATCACCAGGGCGAGCCGGTGGTCGGCGCGGGCGCCGTCGCGGTTCAGCAGGTAGTCCAGTACGCCTCCGGGGCCGACCTCCCCGGCGCCGACCGACAGCGAGAGCGCGGCGAGCGCGAGCAGCACCGCGACCGCTCCGACGGCGACCGGCCAGGCGCTGCGGTGGCGGGCCGGCGGTGGCGGGGGAGGAGCGTCGGGCGCGCTGGCGACGGACGCTTCGTGGACGCCCGCTTGCGACGATGTCATAAGGTAAGGCTAACCTAATGAACGGGGCGTCCCGTGGGGCACCGCCGTCGTGCCGAGCTGCCCGGACGCCGCCCAACTCCCGTACCACCCCTGCCCCGGAGGCACCCATGCCGTACGCCCAGAGCCCGCTCAGCCCCGTCCGCCGCCGTGCGGCCCGGGTGCTGGCCGTCACCGGGGCGGCCGCCCTCCTGCTCGCCGGCTGCGGCTCCTCGAACTCCGGAGACTCCGCGAACTCCGCGAACTCCGCGAACTCCTCGGGTTCCGGGAACTCGGCGAACAAGCGCACCGTCAAGGACGCCACCGGCAAGGCCGTCGAGGTCCCCGCCGAGCCCGAGCGGATCGTCACCCTCACCCAGGAGGACCTCGACGCGGTGCTCGCCCTCGGTGTCAAGCCGGTCGGCATCACCAACGGCCAGGGGCTCAACGAGCCGCCCGCGTACCTCAAGGACAGGGTTCAGGGCGTGCCGGTGGTCGGCAACCTGCTGCAGCCGGTGATGGACAAGGTGATCGCCGCCAAGCCCGACCTCATCCTGGCCGGCGACATGCAGGACGAGCAGATGCTCAGGCAGCTGCGCGAGATCACCCCCGCGACCCTGGTCACCATGGCGCCCACCGACGACTGGAAGCTCGCCTTCCGCGGCATCGGCAACGCCGTCAACAAGCTCGACCAGGCGAACAAGGTGATCGACGACTACCAGGCCAAGGCCACCGAGGCCGGCGCCGACCTCGGCAGGAACAAGGGCGCCGCCGTCTCCATCGTCCGCTGGAACCCCACCGGCCCGAGCTGGATGGAGAAGAAGCAGTTCGCCGGCGGCGTCGCCCTCGACATGGGCCTCACCCGCCCGACCGCCCAGGACAAGGACGGCAACGCCCACAGCCCCGCGCTCAGCCTGGAGAAGCTCTCCGAGATCGACGGCGACTGGCTGTTCCTGTCCACCCTCACCGACGACGGCAAGGCCGCGCTCAAGGACGTCCAGTCCAAGCCCGCCTACCAGGAGTTGAACGCCGTGAAGAACAACCGCACCGTCACCGTGGACGGTTCGGTCTGGTCCACCCGGGGCGGTCCGCTCGCGGCCGACGTGGTCATCGGCGACTTCGGCAAGGCGCTCTCCGCGTCCTGAGTTCCGGACGATCCGCGGGAGTTGAGATGGAGTTGACGATCCAGGGCCTCACCGTCGGCTACGGCCCCGGCCGCCCGGTGCTCGGCGGCATCGACCTCACCGTGCCCGCCGGGCGGGTGGTGGCCGTGGTCGGGCCGAACGGCTGCGGCAAGTCCACCCTGCTGCGGGCCGTCGCCCGGCTGCACCGGCCCGACGGCGGTCGGGTCCTGATCGGCGGCGAGGACGTCTGGAGGCTGCGCCCGCGCCGGGCCGCCCACCGGGTCGCCCTGCTGCCGCAGAGCCCGCAGGCACCCGAGGCGGTCACCGTGGCCGGGCTGGTGCGCTACGGGCGCCACCCGCACCAGGGCCTGTTCCGCCAGTGGTCGCCGGACGACGAACGGCTCACCGCCGAGGCCCTGCGGGCCACCGGGGTGGACGCCCTCGCCGACCGCCGGCTCGACCGGCTCTCCGGCGGCCAGCGCCAACGCTGTTGGCTCGCCATGGTCCTCGCCCAGGACGCCCCCGTCGTGCTGCTGGACGAGCCGACCAGCGCCCTGGACCTCGGGCACGCGGTGGAGGTGCTGGAACTGGTCCGCGAGGTCGCGGCGGGCGGGCGGACGGTCGTCATGGTCCTGCACGACCTCGCGGCGGCGGCCCGCTACGCCGACCTGCTGGTCGCGCTGCGGGACGGCGCGGTGGTCGCCTGCGGGCCGCCGCGCGAGGTGGTGGACGCGCCGCTGGTGCGGGCGCTGTACGACATCGACAGCCATGTGCTCACCGCCCCGGGCGACGGTGCCCCGGTCATCGTCCCCAGGGCGCCGACGGGCTGACGGCGCCGCGCCCCTGGGCCGACGACACTGCGCCGCTGGGCTGACGACACTGCGGCCGTGCCGGGCGGCGCCACTCCCTGCGGGGTGGTGCCGCCTACCGGTGTTTCCCCTGGCCATGGTCTCGACCACCCGTTCGAGTGGTTTGATCGCTGCGGCCCACCACCCGTCCCCGCCCCGCCCGTCGCGCTGTCAGTGGCCCTCGCTACGTTCCTCGCATCGCTGGTCAGCAGGTGATCAGAGCGACGTCCCCGGGTGGGAGGAGCACGGCTGTGGCATGGGTGGAGACGGGCGCGGGAGGGTACCGCGTCACGCTCGACGGGGAGGGCAAGGTGGTGTGCCGCAACGCGGCGGGCCGCGAGCTCAAGTCCCTGCCGTCGAAGCTCGGTGACGACCCTGTGGTCGCCCAGCTCAAGCAGCTCGCCGAGTGGCTGGCCGCGCACGAGCGGCGCTGCCAGGAGGACGTCGAGCGGTGGATGGTGCGCTCGCTGCCGGTGCCGGCCGCCGTGATCACCGCCGTCTGGCCGGACGAGGCCTGGCAGGCCGTCCTGCGCGACCTCGTGGTCACCGGCCCCGACGGCGCCGTCGCCGGCTTCCTGCGCGGAGCGGACCCGGAGCGCGGCCTCGGCCTGGTCGACCTGGACGGCGACACCGTGCGCCTCACCGACGGCGAGGTCCTGATACCCCACCCCGTGCTGCTCCAGGACCTCGACGAGCTGCGCGAGTTCGCCGTCGAACTCGGCGTCTCCCAGCGCGTCCAGCAGCTCTACCGCGAGGTCTGGCACCGGCCCGAAGAGCCGTCGGCCGGCACCGAGGTCACGACCTACGCCGGCGGCCGCTACCGCGAACTGCGCGAACTGGTCGGCCGCTGCAACCGGCTCGGGTGCCGGGTCCGCGGCGGCTCCGCCGTGCAGCCGATCACCGAGAACGGCCGGACCGTCGAGGCCCGGGTGTGGGTCGGCGACTACTACGAGTACGACGCCTGCGAGACCGGCGCGCTCAGCTGGGCGCGCCCCGACGGCCGGGCCCTGCCGCTCGCCGAGGTCGGACCGGTGGCCTGGTCCGAGGGCATGCGGATGGCCGCCGCCCTGTACGCGGGCCGCACGATCGAAGGGGAGGAAGCCGCATGACCACCACCGTCCCGAACCAGGACACCGCCACGCCCGAGGCCCTGCTCGACGCCGGCGCCGTGCTCCCGTCCGGCACCCTGCCCGGCGCCGGCCGCCCCGGCAGCTCCGCCGACGTGCTGACCGCCCGCGGCTACGCCCACCCCGCCCTGGAGGGCCGCCGGATCGTCCGACTGGTCCCCGGCGCGCTCGGCCGGGCCGAGGACCTCGCCCTGGAGTTCCTCGGCCTCGTCCCCGAGGGGGAGCCCGCCGAGGTCGGCCAGGTCCGCCAGGAGGCGCTCGGCTTCCCCGCCTGGGCGCTGGTCCACGACCCGGCCAACGGACACCACGCGCTCGCCCTGGTCAAGGAGCTGGAGCGGCTCGCCCGCCAGGCCAGGTCCAAGCCCGGCGCCGCCAAGGACGGCTTCGACGAACTGGCCACCCGGCTCGGCCGCGCCGTGCCGCACTTCCTTCCCACCTTCTGCGAGGAGGTCGGTCGGATCTTCCTCGCCCACGGCAACCAGAGCTACGCCGCCGCCTGGTTCGGCAAGGCCCGCGAGGCCGAGCGCACCCACAACCTGGCGGTGGACGAGGAGCGGCTGCGCGCCGTCTTCCTGGAGTTCGCCCTGGCCGGCGCGCTCACCGTCAAGTCCCTGCGCCAGTACGTCAAGGAGCTCGCCCAGCGGCTCGATCCGCTGACGGCCTGGCAGCGCTTCCGCCAGCTGTGCACCGAGCGCTCCGCGGCCGGCATGGCCCCCTACGCCGGGGTCGCCGAGGACGCCCGTGCGCTGATCCGGGCCGCCGGGCTGGACCGCGCCGAGCACGAACACGAGCTGCTCGCCGAACTGCTGGACTCCCCGGCGGTGAACCGGGCGCCCGCCGCCTTCTGGAAGTCCTGGCACGGCCCGCTGGTCGCGCTCGGCCGGAAGGACGCCGCCGTCCGGGCCCGTCTGCTGGAGCTGCTGCCCGACCCGGCCGGCTCCGACGCCGCCCCGCACGACGCGGCCTGGCTGGAGGTGCTCGCCGAGACCGGCGCCGAGCAGCTGCTCACCGGCCCGCGCGCGGAGGACGCCGAGCCCGCCGCCGCCTGGCTCCAGCGCTGGTGCCACCACCTGGGCCGCGGCTGGCGCGCCCGGCCCAGCTGCCCCGCCACCATCGCCCTGGCCGGTCGGATGGCCGAGCGGCTGCGCGCCGACGCCGTCCCGGTCGACCTGTTCACCGGCATCCGCGCCAGCCACACCCAACCCGGCCTGCTGGACCTGCTGCTGGCCGCAGGCGTGCCCGTCGCCGACCCGTCGCCCAGGGACCAACCCGACCTGCGCGGCTGGGTCGAGCAGTGCGGCCCCGACAGCACCCGCCTGGCCGCCGTCGCCGCCGACCCGCGCTTCCGTCCGCTGCTGCGCCAGGCCACCCCGCCCGCGTGGGAGACGGCCGTCAAGCGCCAGGTGCCCGCGCTGCGGCTGATGCGCCAGCTGTTCGCCGAGTGGGCCGAGGAGCGCGCCGAGGAACTCGCCGCCGCCCGCGGCCTGGCCGGCGCCGCCGACCTGGTCCGCTCGCTGACCCAGTACCGCACGGCCATCCGCGCGGTCGCCCCGGCCGCCGCCGAGAAGATCGCCGCGCTCGACGTCGCCGGGCTGCTCGCCCGGGCCCTCGGCGCCGGCATCCTGGACGAACTCGGCTGGCCCGCCCTGGAGGAGGCGCTCGCCAAGCTCGCCGACCCGGCCGACCCCAACGACCCCGAGACCGGCGGGCAGAACGACGCCCCCGGCTACCGCACCACCGGCCTGACCGGCCTGATCGTCGAGGACGCCTGGCCGAACCTGATCCTCGCCCGCCTCGACAAGGCCGTGGTGGTCGGCCCCCAGGGCATCGTGCTGGAGCACACCCTGCGCGTGCCCAAGCTGGAGAACTGGAACCGGCCCCGGCTGCGCTTCGTCGACGGTGAACTCCTGGTGGCCTACCACCAGGACGGCAAGCAGGTCGGCTACTGGTCCAGCCGTCCGGACGAGACCGTCGCACTCGGCGGCGAGACCATCGCCGGCTACCGCTACGGCGAACACCAGCCGGCCGCCCCGTCCCTCCCGCTGCCCGGGGGCGGCCGCACCACCGGCGAGCGGCCGCTGCACCCCGGCGACACCCGGCTGCCCGCCGAGCACCGTGTCCTCAGCGACGGCACGGGCTACTGGACGCCGCGCCCGGGCGGGCAGGGCCTCGTCCTGCACGAGTTCGACCCGCTCACCGGCACCCTCGGCCGCGCCGCCGAACCGCCCGTGATCGCCGCCACCGCCGCCGCCGGCCGACTCGCCGACGGAAGCCCCCGACTGCTGCCGTTGCTGCCCGGCCTGGAGCAGACCCCGTTCGGCACCGACGGCACGGTGCTCGGCAGCTGGGTGCGGATCGACCCCGGGCGGGCCGTCACCACCTTCACCGCCGACGGGCAGTGCATCGTCCTGCCGCTGACGGGCAACCGTCGGGTCTACGGCCCGGTTGGCCGACTCGCCCTGCCCGGCGACGCCCGCCCGGTCGTCGTCGACCCGACCGGCGACTCCTTCTCCCTCTGCCTGCCCGATCTCGCCGACAACCACGACCGCACCGCCGACCTGCGCTCCTGCCGCTCCGGCGAGCTCTCGGCCGCCGGCACCGTGCTCGTCCCGCCACACGACCACTGGCACGCCCTGCGGCCCCGCGACGAGGCCGGCTCGCGCGTCCTGCGCACCGTCGACGCCGCGCAGGCCGCCGCACTGATCGACGCCGCCTGGCCCGTCGACGTCCAGCCGGAGCCCGAGGACGAGCGACTCTGGATCACCGTCCAGGGCGTCCGGCGCCAGGTCGCCCAGCACAAGAGCGCTCGCCGCAGCCTGCCCGTCCGGGCGGTCGGCGAGCTACTGCCCGGCATCAGCCACCCGCTGCTGCTGGCCGGCGTCGCCGGGCTCGCCCGCGCCGCCGCCGACCTGCTCGACCGGATCGCCCGGTTCGTCCCGCAGCCCGAGGCCGAGCGCCCGAGCAAGGCGAAGGCCGCCGAGTACCGGCCCGAGCACGGCCGCGACCACGAGCTGCGCGTGGCCGTCGGCACCGTCCTGCCCGGCCTCGGCGGCTTCGGCAACACCTGGGGCTCGACCGACCGCTGGTGGGTGCTCAACAACCTGCGCACCGTCAGCGCCGTCCTCGCCGCCCCGCCCGCCACGAGCGGCGACGGCTGGACGACCCCGACCACCGTCACCCTGCAGGGCGGCGACCTCGGCCACGGCTGGCTGCACCTGCTCGGCCGGCTGGACGTCCTCGCCCACGCCGTGGCCGCGCCGCTCACCGAACCGGCCCACCGCTCCACGCTGGTCCTGCTGCTCGGCGAACTCACCAAGGGCCCGCTCGCCGACCGCGGCGCCACCCTGCGCGAGATCGTCCTCGCCGAGACCGACGAGCGCGCCAAGGCCGCGGCACCGGTGACCTTCCGCCAGGGCGAGGTGCTGCGCCACGGCGACCGCACCGTCGTCATCCTCGGCCACCGCAGCCACACCACCGACGGCACGGTCCGCTGGCTCGCCGTCGACCACGACCCGAGCGGGACGTTCGGCCCCGTCGCCCACTTCACCACCGTCGAGGAGCGCGGCACCGAGGAGCGGGTCAGCGCCGCCTGGGTCGCCAAGTTCTGGCGCGTCGCCGCCCTGCGCCGCACCGTCCCCTGGGACCCTGCACGCGCCGCCGCCTTCGCCGAACTCACCGGTATCGGCGCCGCCCGCGCCACCCTGCTGCTCAGCCCGCCGCCCACCCTCCTCCACTGGGGCAAGACCGCCGTGCCCGCCGAGTACGGCCTCAAGCCCGCCGAGGTCAACGCCGCCCGCGACTGGCTGCGCGGCCACGACCGCGACGCGCTCGCCGACGTCTGGGGCGCCCTGCTGCCCCTCGACGACCCCAAGCGCCTGTGGACCGAGGGCCCCGACCTCGCCGCCGGGGCCAAGGCCTGGATCCGGCACTTCGGACGGCTCGTCACCCTCCCCGAGGAGGACCAGGCCGGCGTCCGGGGCGTTCCCGTCGCCAGCATCGAGGCGGTGCTCAACCCCGCCCACACCCCGTGGCTGACCCGCACCACCACCTTCCGGCTCACCGGTGGCGACCCGGCCACCCGCCTGCTGGAGCCGGAGGACGCATCCGCCGTGCCCGCCGCCGGCGCACTGGGCTCCGCCGTCGAAGCGCTGCGCTGGCTCGCCTACCACCTGCCCGCCGACAGCCCGCTGCGGTCGCTGATGCCCCGGGCCGCCGCCGCGCTGCGCAGCCGCCTGGCCGATCCGGAACTGCTGCTCGACACCGTCCTCGTCCGCACCGGCGAGGACACCTCGCTCGCCGCGGTCCTGCGCACCCACTTCGGCCTGCCCGCCGAGGGCGGCGCCGACCCGGACGGCCTGGTCCGCTGCGGCCCGGCACTCGTCCTCACCCCGTACCAGGCCGAGTTCGAACGGGTCCGGCTGCGCCCGGCCAGCCTCACCGGCCCGGACGACCCGCTGCTCGAACTGCTCGACGGGCTCGCCGGCACCTACTGGTTCCGCACCGAGCGGGCCGCGATCGAGTCCGTCCTGCGCGGAGAGCCGGAGCGGCTGGCCGCCTCCGCCGCCGCAGTGACGGCCGCCACCGACGGACCGTCCTGGCTGCAGAACCCGCAGCTGAGCGTCCCCGAGCTGGTCGCCGAGGCGGCCCGCACCCACGGCCTCGGCGAGGACGCCGCCGCGCTCTACCTCCAACTGCTCGCCCTACCCGACCCGACCGACCGCAACACCGCCCGCTGGACGGGCTGGAAGCCCGCCCGGCTCAAGCGCGCCCGCGCCGAACTCGCCGCCGGAGCACTGGTGCTGGAGGCCAAGCGCGCCCGGGCCGGCCGCAGCCTCTTCCTGCCCGGCGGCTGGCAGGAGGCCAAGGCCCCCGCCCTGCCGGTCGAGACCTGGAAGGCCGCCCTGTACGAACTGCCCACCCACCGGCCGGTGCTACCACGACTGACCGTCCCCGAACTGTTCGCCCGGGCGTGGCAGCGCACCCTCGACGGCGACGCCCCCGGCTACGAAGAGCTCCAGACCAGCAAGCGCAGGAAGGCCCGCCGATGACCGCCACCGAGACCACCACCGGCGACGCCACCACCACCCCCGTACGGCAGATCGTCCCGCCCGAGGAGAAGTACGCCGCCGAACTGGAGTTCCTGGCCGCCCACGACAGCGGCCCGCGCCCGCCCGGCTGGCGCCTGACCCCGCGCGCCGTCGTCACCTTCGTCATGGGCAGCGCCGGCGAGAAGCTCAAGGCCGGGCGCCGCAGCCTGGTCGTCGAGCCGAAGTTCGTCGGCGAGCGCGCCCTGGTCGAACGCTGCGTCGTCACCCTCGCCGGGGAGCGCGGCCTGCTGCTCGTCGGCGAGCCCGGCACCGCCAAGTCCATGCTCTCCGAACTGCTCGCCGCCGCCGTCTGCGGCACCAGCGCGCTCACCGTCCAGGGCACCGCCGGCACCACCGAGGACCAGCTCAAGTACGGCTGGAACTACGCCCTGCTGCTCGCCAAGGGCCCCAGCCGCGATGCCCTCGTCCCCTCCCCGGTGCTCACCGCGATGACCACCGGAGCGGTCGCCCGGGTCGAGGAGGTGACCCGCTGCCTGCCCGAGGTGCAGGACGCCCTGGTCTCCCTGCTCTCCGAACGGCGCGTCGCCGTCCCCGAGTTGGCCGGAAGCCCGGACGCTCAGCTGCACGCCGCCGCGGGCTTCACCCTGATCGCCACGGCCAATCTGCGCGACAAGGGCGTCAGCGAGATGTCCGCCGCCCTCAAACGGCGGTTCAACTTCGAGACGGTCGGCCCGATCGGCAGCCTCGCCGCCGAGGTCGAGCTGGTCCGCCGCCAGTCCACCATCGCCGTCGCCCGGGCCGGCGCCGGCTACGCCGTGGACGACGCCGTCCTGGAGGCCCTGGTCACCGCCTTCCGTGACCTGCGCACCGGCCGCTCCACCGAGGGCTGGGACGTCGAACGCCCCTCCACCGTGATGAGCACCGCCGAAGCCGTCTCCGTCGCCACCGCGCTCGGCGTCACCGCCGCCTACCTGCCCGACGGCGGCGACCTCATCGGCCGCCTGCCCGGCCAACTCCTCGGCGTGGTCCGCAAGGACGACCCGGCCGACGCGGCCCGCCTGCTCGGCTACTGGGACGGCCCGGTCCGCCGCCGCGCCGAACAGGGCGCCGCCACCTGGCGCACCCTGTGGGACCTCCGCTCGGCGCTGGAGGCCTGACGATGACGAGCAGCGCGGGCAAGCCCGCCCCGGACGGCCTCGGCACGGTGGACGCCGGTCCCGACGTCCGGGCCGAGTCGGAGCGGCTGGCCGGCTCCGGCACCGACGGTCCCGGGCCCTACCTGATCGGCGTGCGCCACCACGCGCCCTCCCTCAGCGCGGTCCTCCCCGCGCTGCTCGACGCCGCCCGCCCGGAGGCGGTGCTGGTCGAACTGCCCGCCGAGTTCCAGCCCTGGCTCGACTGGCTGGCCGATGAGGCCACCGAGGCCCCGGTCGCCCTCGCGGCCGCCCCGGCCGACTCCGACGAGTCGGCCGGCCCGGCCTTCTACCCCTTCGCCGACTTCTCCCCGGAGCTCGCCGCCCTGCGCTGGGCCCGGCGCAACGGCGTCGAGGCCATCGCCTGCGACCTGCCGCTCGCCCATCGCGCCGCAGCCCGGAGCGCACGGCCGGCCGGACCGCCCGACGCCTCCGGACCGCCCGACGCCCCCGGGGTGGCCGACGCGTTGCGCCACCGCCTCACCGGCCGGGACTCCGACGAGGACCTGTGGGACCGCCTGGTCGAGACCGCCGCCCCCGGCTCCACCCCCGAGGCCGTCCGGCGCGCCGCCCTGCTGGTCGGCTGGGCGCTGCGGCACGACGTCGAGCACGGCCCCGGCGTCGACCCGTACGACCTGCAGCGTGAGGCCTGGATGCGCGCCCGCATCCGCGCCGCCTCGGCCGACGGGCGCCGGATCGCCGTCGTCGTCGGCGCCTTCCACGCCCCGGCGCTGCTGGACGGGCCGATCGCCCCCGAGCAGCCGCCCGGCCCGGACGAGCCCGGGCACGTCCTGTCCCTGATCCCGTACACCTACCCGCTGCTCGACGCCCGCTCCGGCTACCCGGCCGGTATCCGCGACCCGGAGTGGCAGCACACCGTCCTCGACGCCGGCGGCGACCCGGAGCGCCTCACCGAGGCGCTCACCGCCACCGCCGTCCGGATCTGCGCCGCCCTGCGCACTCAGGACCACCCGTCCGGCCCGGCCGACGCCCGAGAGATCGTCCGCCTCGCCGGCGACCTCGCCCGCCTGCGCGGCCACGCCGCCCCCGGACGCGGCGAACTCGTCGAAGCCGTCCAGACCGTCCTCGCCCAGGGCGAACCCCTCGGCCGCGGCCGGGCCGTCGCCCGCGCCCTCGAACACGTCCTGATCGGCACCCGCACCGGCCGTCCCACCCCCGCCGCCCCGCGCAGCGGACTCGCCCCCGCCGTCGAGACCCTCCTCGCCGAACTCGGCCTCCCCGGCACCACCGACCCCGGCCCGCGCGACCTGCGCCTCGACCCCCTGCGCAGCCCCCTCGACCGCCGCCGCGAGATCCTCCTCCACCGCCTCACCGCCTGCGGCGTCCCCTACGCCGAACCCGTCCCCACCACCGGCCCCGGCGGCACCGAAACCCTCGGCACCCGCTGGCGCCTGCACTGGACCCCCACCACCGCCGCCATGCTCACCGTCGCCGCCACCCGCGGCGTCACCCCCGCCCAAGCCGCCGAAGGCACCCTCCGCACCCGCCTCACCGACGACCCCACCCCCCGCGAGATCATCGACGGCCTCACCGCCGCCGCCTCCTGCGCCCTCCCCACCCTCACCCGAACCCGCCTCACCCAACTCACCACCACCCTCCCCACGTCCGCCACCCTCCCCGACCTCCTCGACGCCCTCACCGTCCTGGACCGCCTCACCGCCGGCCACTTCCCCGGTGCCGCGCCGACTCCCGCACCCCCGACGGACGCCGCCGACCCACCGGAAAGTCGGGCGACTGCCGGCGGCCCGCTGCCGCCGGGCGGCGCTGGAGCTCTGCCGCCCATGGGCCCGGACGCGGTTGACGGGGTGTCGATCGCCACGCTGCCGCCCGGCGCCGTGGGCGGCGCTGGGGACTTGCAGCCTGCCGGCACGTTCGCAGGCCCGCGTCCGGCCGGTGCGGTGTCGGCCGCCCCCGCCGCCCCCGCCGCCCGGCCGACCGGGGCGGCGGCCCGAGCTGACTTCTTCGGGGCCGCCCAGGAGGTGCTGACCGCCGCCGCGGTGCGGCAGTTGGAGGGGATGGGCGGGTCGGACGATGCGGCGGACGCGCGGGCGCTGGTGGAGTTGGCGCGGCGGGCGGATCGGCTCGGTGGGGTGCGGTTGGGCTTCGTGCTGGCCGAACTCGCCGAACGGGGGCGTCCGTTGGTGCGGGGCGCGGCCGGGGCGGTGCGGGTGCTGCTCGGGCAGGAGCCGGCGGAGGTGTTCGGCGGGCGGGCCGCGTCCTGGGTGGACGGGGCGACCGACGCGCGGGCGCGGCAGGTGCTCGGGCGGGCGCTGGCCGGGGCGCTGACCGCCGCAGAAGGGCTGTTCGACAGCGCGCCCGAGGCGCTGGAGCCCGTGCTGGAGCGGGTCGGCTCGCTGCCGGACGCCGCGTTCCTGGACCGGTTGCCCGCACTGCGCGCAGGCTTCGACACACTCAGCCCGGCCGCCCGCGACCGGCTGCTGGCCCTGGTCGAGGAGCGCCTCGGCACCCGGCTGGCCGCCCTGCCCGAGCAGACCGAGCCCGCCCTGCTGGCACGGTGGGTCCGTGCGGACCTGGCCGCCCGCCAGGTGCTCGCCGATCGCGGCCTGCTGCCATCCGATCCCCGGCACACCGAGCCGGAGCCGGCCCCGGTCCGCACCGGACGGCCGCCGCACCCCGCGCACGCCCTCGCCCCCGCCGAGCGCTGGCGTCTGCTGCTCGGCCGACCCGGAAACGGAGGCCTCAGCGGCCGCTGTGCCCGACTCGCCGCCGCGCTGGACGAGTTGTACGGCAGCGGGCACGGTGAGGGTTCCGGTCCGGGCCTGGACGGCAGGAGCGGCAGAGGAGGTGGCCGCGAGCCGTCGTTCCCCGGGGTCCGCGAGTGGGCGGAGGAACTGGAGGCACTGTTCGGCCCGGGCGTACGGGAGGAGGTGCTGGCGGCCGCCGTCGTCCACGGCCGGACCGACGTCCTGGAGGCGATCGACCCGTCCGCGGTCCGCCCGTCCGTCGAGCTGCTGCGCACCGTGCTGGACCACGCGGGGGGCCTGCCCGAGGCGCGGGTGGCGCGGCTGCGCCCGCTGGTGCGGCGCCTGGTGGACGAGTTGAGCCGGGAGTTGGCGACGAGGCTGCGCCCGGCGCTGACCGGGATCAGCGTGCCGCGCCCGTCCCGGCGCCCAGGCGGCGGGCTGGACCTCGACCGGACCATCCGGGCCAACCTCGCCACCGCCCGTCCCGCGCCGGACGGCGTCGGCACCCTGATCGTGCCCGAGCGCCCGGTGTTCCGCACCAGGGCGCGGCAGGCCAACGACTGGCGGCTGATCCTGGTGGTGGACGTCTCGGGGTCGATGGAGGCCTCCACGGTCTGGGCGGCGCTGACGGCCGCGATCCTGGCTGGGGTGCCTTCGTTGAGCACCCATTTCGTCGCCTTCTCCACCGAGGTCCTCGACCTCACGGAGCGAGTGGCGGATCCGCTGAGCCTGCTGCTGGAGGTGCGGGTCGGCGGCGGTACCAGCATCGCGACCGGGCTCCGGTACGCGCGGGAGCTGGTGACGGTGCCGTCCCGGACGCTGGTCGCGGTGGTCAGCGACTTCGAGGAGGGCGGCCCGGTCACCGGGCTGCTCGCGCAGGCCCGGGCGCTGGTGGATTCCGGCGTGCACCTGGTCGGCTGCGCGGCGCTGGACGACACCGGGACGGCCCGATACTCCAAGGCGGTCGCGGGCCAACTGGTCGCGGCCGGAATGCCCGTGGCGGCACTGAGTCCGCTGGAACTGGCCCGCTGGGTGGGGGAGAAGGTGCGATGAGCGCGACGACGCGTGGGGACGACTGGCCGGGTGTCCGGCCCGAGGTGGTCGCCGAGGTGGTGGCCGGGCTGAGCGCCCGGCTGCAGAAGCGGCTGGACGGGGCGGCGGCGAAGCTGGCGCAGCGGCCGGTCACCCGCAACGGCGAGGAGTGGCGGGTGCAGGTCGACGAGGAGTCCCTGCTCGTCCTGCGCGCCCCAGGTGGGGTGGTGGCCGACCCGGCCGACGTCCACTGCGGCTGTCTGCTCGCCCCGGCCTGCGTCCACCGGGCCGCCGCGGTCACCCTCTGCCCGATCGTCGACGCCTCCGAACCGCCTGTGGCGCCCGACGCGCCCGAGGGAACCGAACCAGCCAAGGGAATCGAACCGGCCAAGGGAATCGAACCGGCCAAGGCGTCCGAACCAGCCGAGGCGACCGAAGCCCCGGAGGCGCCCGACGCCGCAACACCCGCCCCCACCCCCCTCACCCCGTCCGACCGCGCCGCCGCCCGCCACCTCCACCGGGCCGCCTGTGCCGTCCTGGCCGCCGGGGTGAGCGGGGCGGGCGCCGTCTCCCAGGCCGAGCTGCTGCGTGCCGCCCACCGTGCGCGGCTGGCGGCGCTGTACCGTCCGGCCGCGGCGGCGGTCGCCGTGGTGACCCGGATCCGGGCGGCGCGTTCCGGCGCTCCCGACCACCGGCTGGCCGACCTGGTCGCCGCCCTGCGCGACCTGCTCGACCTCACCACCGCTCTGACCACCACCACCGGCTCCACCCCCGAACTGCGCGGCACCGCCCGTCAGGCCTACGCCGAGGAGGGCGGCCTGCGGCTGTACGGGCTGTTCGCCGAACCGGTGCTGACCGCCACCCACGCGGGCGTGGTCAGCTGGGCGGTGGACGCCGACGGCCGGCTGAGCACGGTCGCCGACGTGACGCCGCACGGCGACGCGGTGGCCGCCGCCCCGCTGGCGGTCGGGGCGGGCAACCGGACGGTCCGGCTGGGCGATGCCGCGCTCAGCCACCGCGAGTTCAGCCGCGCCGGGCTGGCCGTCCAGGGTGCGACCAGGTCCGCCACCGGGCGGCTGGGCGCCGGGGCCTCGGTCCGCGCGGTCCGCGCGGTGGGTACGGACTGGACGGCGCCGCCGGCGGCCCGGCTCTGGTCCGATGAGCCGGCTGCCCAGGTGGCGCGGGCCCTCGCGGCGCAGGAGCTGCCGTACGAAAGCCGCCCGGCCGGGAGCGATCTGCTGTTCCTGGACGTCAACCTGCTGGGCGCTGCCCCCAACGGGCCGGGCGGGGAACCCCGGTTGCTCGCCCGGTGCGGCGCCGGCGGTCTGGACGGCGGTCTGGACAACGGCCTGGTCATCGCCCTGCGCGCGGGCCACGAGCACCCCGAGCTGGCCTTCCGGGCCAACCTCGCCCTGCTCGGCACCGCCCCCGGCCTGCGGCTGCGGGTGATCGGCCGGCTGGAGCGCGCGGACCGGCCGGAGTTGCGCCTGCTCGCGATCGGTACGGCTCCGGACGCCCCCGACCCGCTCGCCCTCACCGCCGACCGCGCGGGCCGGGTCAACCTGGGCCTGGAGCGCCTCCAGACCGCGGACCTCCCGGCAGGCCCCGCGACCGGCCCCACGACGGCACCGGCCTCGCCCCCGGAGGGTCTGCCCGTGCACGTGCTGGGCCGCCGGGTGGAGCAGACGGTCACCACCGGTCGGCACGCCCTGGTCCCGAGCACGGCCACGGCGACGGCCGACCGGAGCCTGCTGCGGGCCGCCGGACTGGCCACCGCCGCCCAGCTCCTGGACGGCCTCCGGGCGGCCGCGGCGAATCAGCAGCGCGATGTGTTCGGCCGGATCGTCCAGGACGACCACGACGCCTTCGCCGCCGCCTGGTTGGCGGCCGCCGCCTACACCGAGGCGTTGGCCGCCGCGCTCTGCTCGGCGGCCTGGGCACCTGAGGAGGCGGTCACCGGAAAGGCATAAGTCGAAGTAGTTGCAGAGACAGATAGTCGGCGCCGACTGTCATACTTGTCGCAGAGGAGACGCAACGGGACGTACGGGCGAACGCGAAGGGAAGGCGAGCCATGGGGATCCGCGATGACGCCGCCGAGGTCCGGGCCAGTGGCTGGCGCACGCTCGCCGCACTGCACGGGCTGATCGACACCGCTCTGGAGAAGGCGCTCCAGGCCGAGCACCAGCTCTCGGTGGTCGAGTACACCGTGCTGGAGGCCCTGTCCCGGCAGGACGGCTGGCACATGCGGATGCAGCAGCTGGCCCGCGCGGCGGCGCTGAGCAGCAGCGCGACCACCCGCCTGGTCTCCCGCCTGGAGGACCGCGGCCTGCTCAGCCGCTACCTCTGTGCGGACGACCGCCGGGGCATCTACACCGAGTTGACGCCGGAGGGTCGCGCCCTGCTGGAGGCCGCCCGCCCGGTGCACGACGCCACCCTGGAGGCGACCCTGGCCCAGGCCGCCGACGTCCCCGAACTGGCCACGCTGGTCGACGCGCTCACCTACCTCAAGCTCACCCCGGCGAAGGCCTGACGGCGCGGAGGCCTGACGGCGAAAGCCTCGCGGTGGAGGCCTCGCGGTGGAGACCCGGCAGCGGGCAGGCGGCCGACGGTAGGCGTCAATTGCCGAGCGCCGAGCGTCAATTGCCGAGCGTCAAACGGTGAGTCGCTCCTACCGCCGCCCGGCCGCCAGCGCGTCCCGGTGCACCCGGTCGAGCAGGGCGAGCAGCAGCTCCTTGCTGGAGGCCCGCTCCCGGACGTCGCACAGCACCACCGGCACCTCCGGCCCGAGGTCGAGGGCGCGGCGGACGTCCTCCGGGCTGGCGTCGCGCCGGCCGTGGAAGCAGTTGACTCCGATCGCGAACGGGATGCCCCGCTGCTCGAAGAAGTCCACGGCGGCGAAGCTGGATTCGAGCCGTCGGGTGTCCGCGAGGACGATCGCCCCGAGGGCGCCGAGCGCGAGGTCGTCCCACATGAACCAGAACCGGAACTGCCCCGGCGTGCCGAAGAGGTAGAGCACCAGGTCCTCGCGGACGGTGATCCGCCCGAAGTCCATCGCCACCGTGGTGGTGGACTTGTCCTGGACGCCTTCGAGGCTGTCGATCCCGATGCTGGCGCGGGTCATCCGCTCCTCGGTCTGCAGCGGTTCGATCTCGCTGACCGAGCCGACCATGGTGGTCTTCCCGACGCCGAAGCCGCCGGCGACGAGGATCTTGACCGCGCCCGGCACCAGGCTCTGGGTCGTCAATTCGGGTCTCCTGGATGGGAACTGGGTGGTGCGAGGAGGGCGGGCCGACCGGTCAGAGCCGGCGGACGCCCTCGATCACGGCCTGGATCAGCGAGATGTCCGGCGCCTCGGCGAGCTGGACCGGTGCCCGGGTGAGGATCAGCCGGGCCTCCGCCAGGTCGTCCAGCAGCACCTTGACCACGCTCACCGGCAGGTCCAGGGTGGCCGCGATCTCGGCCACGGCCAGCGGGCGTTCGCGGCACAGATCGAGGATCGCGGCCGGTTCGGGTGTTAACCGGGTGGTGTCGGTGCGAGGGTCGGCGGTGACCACCAGGGTGATCAGGGCGAAGCCGTCACGGACCGGGCCGGTGCGCCCGTTGGTGATCGCGTAGGGACGGACCAGGTGGCCGGCGTCCTTGTCGTAGAACCAGCCCTCGTCGGCGTCGGCGGTGGTCACGCACCGCCACCCGCGCCGACCTGGCCGGCGTCGCTGCGCGGCGCCGCGGTGAGGTACTGGCCGACCTGCTTGACCAGCATGTTGATCTCGTAGGCCATCAGCCCGGCGTCCACCTGCTCGCTGGTGAGGACGGCGAGCCGGGCGCCCTGTCCGGCGGTGGTGACGAACAGGAACAGCTGGTCCATCTCGACCACGGTCTGCCGGACCCGGCCGCCGTTGAAGCGGTGCCCGGCGCCGCGGGCGAGGCTCTGCAGGCCGGAGGCGACGGCGGACAGGTGCTCGGCGTCGGCCCGGTCGAGGCCCTGGGACATGCCGACCAGCAGGCCGTCCTCGGAGAGGACGATGGCGTGCCGGGTCTCGGGTACCCGCGCCACCAGCTGGTCCAGCAGCCAGTTGAGGTCGCGCTGGGTGTCGGTGTGCTGCGTCATCACTGCTGTTCCTTGGCTTCCTGAACGGCGGAGGCTTCCGCAGGGGCTTCCCCGGGGGCGGAAGGTGCGGCCGGGTTGGGGGCTGTGGCGGGCGCGTCCGGTTCGGTACCGGCCGCGCGGGCGCTGCGGGTGCCGCGCTGGATGGCGGCCATGGTGGCGCGCGAGCGTGCCGGCGAGAGTTCGTCGGCCTCGCCGGCGTCGTACCGGGGGCCGGTCGGGGCGGCGTGCCCCCCGTACGGCTGAGTCGGCGCGGCGGACGGCATCGAGGGCGTCGAGGGCATTGACGGATGGGACGGCGCCGACGGCATCGACGCCACCGGCAGCATCATCGCGCCCGGCGCGTTGGCCTCGCGGAGCTGCTCGGCGAGGCTGGCGTTGCGGACCCGCTGCGGCAGGACCCGCGGGGTGCGCAGTTCGCCGTCCGGGCCGTGCTCCACGTGGTCCTCCTGCGGGCGTTCGTGGGTGGGCGCCGAGGGGTCGGCGGTGACTCCGTCGAACCCGGCCGCCGGGTCCACGAGCGGTCCGTCCGTACGGCCAGAAGCAAGGCCGGAAGCAAGGCCGGACGCAAGGTCGGAGCCGACGCCCGAACCGAGGCCGGAGTCGCTGTCCGAACCGTGGCCCGAACCGAGGCCCGGACCGTGACCGGAGGCGACGCCCGACGGGAGGCCGCCAGCGAACTCCGAGGGATCGGTCGGCAGGGCGTACGGCCGGGGCAGCGTGGGCCGGGACACGACCACGGCACCGGGCAGCCCGGGGATCTCGGCCCCCACCGGCAGCCCACCGCTGGAGGGGGCGGCGTCACCCTCCCCGTCCTGCCGCGCGAGCAGCTCACCGATGATCACACCGCCGTCCGGCTCCCCGGGGGCGGCGGGCGCCTCGGGCACGGAAGGACCGGAAGGAGAAGGACCGGAAGGACCGGAGGGAGCGGAGGGCGCGGAAGGAGCCGCAGGCCCCTCGCCCAGCAGTCCGCTCAGCACCCCCGCCAGCGCGCCCGACAGCTGCTCGTCGACCTCCCCGAGGTCGCCGTCGGCCGCCGGCCGCTGCTCCGGCACCGGCGTACGGGTGACCCGTGCGCCGGAGGGCAGCCCGGGTACCGCGGCCGGCTGCCCGGCCTGCCCCAGCAGGACCGAGGGCACCAGCACCACGGCCCGGGTGCCGCCGTACGGCGAGGGCCGCAGGGTGACCTGGATGTCGTGCCGGGCGGCCAGCCGCGCGACGACGAACAGGCCGAGCCGCAGGTCGTCGCCGAGCGCGGAGACGTCCAGCTCGGGCGGGTTGGCCAGGTACTCGTTGAGCCGCTCGTACTCCTCCTCGGTCATGCCGAGGCCGCGGTCCTCGACCTCGACCGCCAAGCCCTTGGGGACCTCCTGCGCGGAGACCTGCACCTGGGTGTACGGCGGGGAGAAGGTGGTGCCGTTCTCGATCAGCTCGGCGACCAAGTGGATCACGTCGGCGACGGCCTGCCCGCTGAGCGAGGCCCGGGGCACGCCCTGGACGACCACGCGGGCGTAGTTCTCGGTCTCGGAGACGGCGCTGCGCAGCACGTTGACCATGGGCACGGCGTTGCGCCAGCGCCGGGCGGGCAGCGCGCCGCCGAGGATGACCAGGTTCTCGGCGTTGCGCCGCATCCGGGTGGCCAGGTGGTCGACGGCGAACAGTTCGCGCAGCAGCTCGGGTTCCTCGTGCTCGCGCTCCAGGGCGTCGAGCATGCTGATCTGCCGGTGGATCAGGATCTGGGTGCGGCGGGCGATGTTGAGGAAGACCTTCTTCGTCCCCTCGCGGCCCTGGGCCTGGTGGACGATGGCCGCGACGGCGGCCTGCCGGACGGCGGCCAGGCCGTCCGAGGTCTGCTGGACCTCGTCGCCGATCCGCCGGGAGGGCGTCCAGGTGGGCGGGGTGGGGACGGTCTCCCCGGCGCGCAGCCGCCCGACCACGTCGGGGATCTCCTGCTGGGCGATCGCGAGGGTGTCGGCCCGCAGTCCGGCCAGTCGGGCGGACAGCGCCCGGGCGGCCCGGATCCCGCGGATCAGGCTGATCAGCAGGACCACGGCGACGACGACGGTGCCGGCCAGCAGCGCGGTGCGGTGGCCGGCGTCGCGTAGCAGGTAGGCGGCGTAGCCCCAGGCGACGGCGAGGCTCAGGCTGGGGACCAGCACGAGGGCGAGGAGTGAGCTGCGGAGGGAGCCGGACCGGCCGGCGCGGTGGCCCGTGCGGGGGGCCGATATGCCTGGCATCTGATTCCTTGTTGCAGGGCCGAGTTGCAGGCCGGGTCGCGGGTCCGAGGGCGTGGTCGGCCCGTGCGGCCCGGGCGGGCTTCAGGGCGCCGAGGCCGGAGTTGCCGGACGGGGTGACGCGGTGTCACCGTCCGGGCGGGGTGCAGCCAAGGCCGCCGACGGCAGGAAACCTATCAGCCCCAGGTGCCCTTATCGCAACATCAACTGACGATATGAGAACGGCCGATGGCCGTGGAGCCCGCTCCCGCTCAGGGCGTTCGCTGACGGAACGTCGCAGGTCGGCTCGGTGGCAGTGAAGCGGGAACGGCTCTCCGGGAGGGCGGGGTGTGTCTCTCGGAGAGCCGTCAGGAACAGGTCAAAGAGTCGTCGTGCTGAAGGTTCGCCACCATCCGGGCAGCGGTTTCCGGCCTGCCGCCCGGGGCGGGCACACGTCCCGGCCCCGGGCCGGCCGCAGCTCGCGGCCGGCCCGGTCGACCGCCGTGGGTCAGCTCGCCATGGAGATCGGGACCACCCGGGCGCCCCGCGGGCGCTGCGGCTTCGCCTCGGCCTCCACCTGGTTGAGCTCGGTCCACGCCCAGCTCGCCACGTCGGCCAGTTCGGCCGACCACTGCCTGCCGTACGTACCCGAAGCCACCTGGCCCAGCCGCAGCTTCTGCACGTCCGAGGTGCCGGCCGGGGCGTAGATGTGGGTGGCGTCCCGCAGGTAGCGGATGATGTGGTGCTCCTCCTGGGTGCCGCGGGCGGCGAAGATCTCCATCGCCTGGCGCGCCGAGTCCATCGCGTACTCGGTGTTGACGAGCTTGGCGTTCATCAGCTCGGCGTCGCAGGCCTGGCCGCGGTCCAGCAGGTGCGAGGCGTGGTAGGCGGCGAGCTTGGCCGTCATCAGCCGGGACTGCATCTCGCCCAGCTTCAGCGCGACGCTGTTCAACTGGTTGAGCGGCTTGCCGTACAGCACCCGCTCCTCGGCGTAGCGCACGGTGTCCTCGACGACGGCGACGTGGATGCCCAGTGCGACGGCGCCCAGGTTCAGCCGGCCGTAGAGGGTGGAGGAGGAGTAGGCGACGTCGAGGCCGAGCCCTTCCTCGCCCAGCCGGTTGGCCGCCGGGATGCGGCAGTCCTCGAAGACCAGCTCGCCGAAGCTGAAGCCGTGCAGACCGCCCTGGGTGCCGATCGCCCCGGCGCGGAAGCCGGGCCGGTCGCTCTCGACCAGGAAGGCGGACAGGCCCCTGCTGCCCTTGCCCGTACGGAAGACCACGCCGTGCACGTCGCCGATGTGCGAGTTGCCGACGAACACCTTCCGGCCGTTGAGCACGTACTCGTTGCCCTCGCGGCGGGCGGTGCCGGCCATGCCGAGCACGTGGCCACCGGACTCCGGCTCGGTCACCGCGATGGTCGGCAGGCACTCCCCGGAGGCGAACTTCGGCAGCCAGAAACGCCGTTGGGCGTTCGAGCCGAAGTGGATGACCTTGGCGACGCCGAGCTGGGAGGCCTGCGCCATCGCGCCCATCGCGCCGCTGACCCTGGCCAGCTCCTCCACGATGATGGTCTTGGCGAGGTGCCCCAGCCCCAGGCCGCCGAACTCGCGGGGGATGGTGACACCGATCCAGCCGCGACGGGCGATCTCGCGGGAGAGCTCGAACTCGACGTCCCGGTCGGCCTCCATCCTGGCCACCTCGGGACGCACCTCCTTCTCCGCGAACTCACGGACCTCCGCCCGGAGGCTCTCGTGCCGCTCATCGGTGAAGTAGTCCATCGCCATGCTCTGGTCCTCTCGTTGCGGTGGGTGTCGTGCCTCCGTTCGCGCCGTCGATTCCGCTGCGACCATTCCCCCGGCGGGATCACGGGAACTACCGTCCGTGTCTTCGGCAGGGCTCATTGTCATATGCGCGTCCCGACTCCACAGCTAGCGGATCTTGGATTGGCGAGAATCGGATCATCTTTTTATCGACGGGTTTGGCGCGGTGCGGGGTGGGAAGTGGTCTTCCCCCGCTCCGTCAACCCACCGCGGGGCCCCTCACATGCGGCTTTGACTGTTCATCAGCAGGGGTGACGGGCGATCCCGGTAGCCCCGCGACACCCCAATGTCTGATTACATGTGCGCCATGACTGATGTGATGAGCACTCAAGGCCAGTTCCCGGGTGCTGCCGGGGAGTCCGAGCGGACCCGCAGGCTGCGCAGCCTGGGTCTCAACGAACCCTCCGCGGACGAGGCCTTCGACCGCTTCGCCCACCTTGCAGCCAGCATCACCCGCGCTCCCATCGCGATGGTCAACTTCATCAACGACGAGCGCCAGATGTTCCGAGGGCTCTACATTCCGCCAACTTCGACCGAGATCGCGCACGAAGAAGGTGCCTCCTGGGCGGATCGAGGCATCGCCTTCGACCTTCCCACCCGCCAGATGCCGCTGAGCCACGGCTTCTGCCCGCACGTGGTCGCCCAGCGCTCGCCCCTCGCGCTGGACGACATCCTCGCCTACCCCCGGTTCGCCGGAAACCCGGTCGTGGACGAGCTCGGTGTCCGGGCCTACCTCGGCGCCCCGCTCGTCGACGACACCAACACCGTCATCGGCACCGTCTGCGTCCTCGACCGGGAACCCCGGCAGTGGGGGCGGGAGCGGCTGCGCGACATCCAGCACCTCGCCGAGGCGCTGCTCTCCGAGATCCGGCTGCGCGACAACCTGCTCGCCCAGCAGCAGGAGATGTTCGCCGCCTTCGACGGATCCCCGTTCCCGATCATGCTGACCGACGGCCCCGGCCAGGAGATCCGCTACGCCAACGCCCAGCACGCCGACACCTTCGGCGCCCCGGTGGCGTACGGATCGATCGGCGCGGCCTACCCGCAGCTCGGCGCTGCCGGGCTCCAGCAGGCCGTCACGGAGGCGTACCACACCGGCCGCGCCACCGTCCTCAACGACGTCCGGATCCAGTCCGGCCGCCCCGAGGCGCAGCGCATCCAGCAGATCTTCAGCTTCACCTGCACCCCGATGCGCAGCGCGCGCACCGGCCAGGTCAACGGCGTCCTCACCGTCGGCATGGACGTCACCGCGCAGTCCCGCACCGAGGAGGAGCTCGGCACGCTGGCCGCGCTGCTGGTCGACCGGCTCCAGCAGAACGGCACCGCCACCGCGACCGGCCGCCCGGGCGTCGCCGGCGGGTCCGGACTCGTCCTGCCGAGCTGAGCCGCCGACCCGCCGCCCGCGCGCGGCACCGCGGCCGCGGCCGCCGGCTCCGCCCTCCGTACCGTCCACCACCGTGGCGGGGCGCCTCTCACCCCCGAGGAGAGGCTCCCCGCCACGGTGTCGTTCGGGCGCTGCGCGCACGGCACCGTGGTGCACGGCCCCTTGCCCCACCAGTCGGCGCCCCACCGCCCACTCGCCTCACCTCCCCACCAGCCTCCGCCTCGCCGCTTCGCCTTGCCGCCCTTCGCCTCACCACCCTTCGTCCCGGGCCGAGCGGGTGAACCGTCCGCCGCCCGCGCCCCGGCCGGGCCCGGCCGGGGGCCGCCGATGGTAGGCATGGGCCGCATGGACTGGTTCGCCGCCCCCGACTACTGGCTGAGCCGGCTGCTCGTCCAACGCCTGCTCGCCGGCCTCTACCTGATCGGGTTCCTCGCCGCCGCCGCGCAGTTCCGCGCCCTGATCGGCGCCGACGGCATGCTGCCGGTGCCCCGCTTCACCGCCCGCGTCCCGTTCCGCCAGGCCCCGAGCCTCTTCCACCTCCACTACAGCGACCGCTTCTTCGCCGCTGTCGCCTGGAGCGGCGCCGCCCTGGCCGCCGCCGTCGCCGCCGGACTCGGCGACGCCGTCCCGCTGTGGGCCTCGGTCCTGCTCTGGGCGGTGCTCTGGGTCCTCTACCTCTCCATCGTCAACGTCGGGCAGACGTGGTACTCCTTCGGCTGGGAGTCCCTGCTGCTCGAAGCGGGCTTCCTGGCCGCCTTCCTCGGCAACGCCGACACCGCCCCGCCCACCCTGGTCCTGTGGCTGATGCGCTGGCTGGCCTTCCGGGTCGAGTTCGGCGCCGGACTGATCAAACTGCGCGGCGACAGCTGCTGGCGCGACCTGACCTGCCTGCGCTACCACCACGAGACCCAGCCGATGCCCGGACCGCTCAGCTGGTTCTTCCACCACCTGCCCGGCCCGCTGCACCGCGTCGAGGCCGCCGCCAACCACTTCGTCCAACTCGTCGTCCCGGTCGGCCTGCTGCTCCCGCAACCGATCGCGAGCTACGCGGCCTGCGCCGTGCTCGCCACCCAGCTGTGGCTGGTCACCTCCGGCAACTTCGCCTGGCTCAACTGGCTGACCATCGCCCTCGCCCTCGCCGCCGTCGAACCGGCCCGCCTCGGCCTGCCCGTGCACGCCCGCCGGTACCCCGGCGCCCCCCTCTGGTACGAGGCGCTGGTGATCGCGCTGACCGTCGCCGTCCTCGTCCTCAGCTACTGGCCGGTCACCAACATGGTCTCGCGCCGCCAGGTGATGAACCGCTCCTTCAACCGGCTCCACCTCGTCAACACCTACGGCGCCTTCGGCAGCGTCAACCGGCTGCGCCAGGAGGTCGTGGTCGAGGGCACCGACGAGGCCGTCCTCACCCCGCACACCGTCTGGCGCGAGTACGGCTTCAAGGGCAAACCCGGCGACGTGCGTCGCCTCCCGCGCCAGTACGCCCCCTACCACCTGCGGCTCGACTGGCTGATGTGGTTCGCCGGCATCTCGCCCGCCTACGCCCGTCCCTGGTTCCTGCCCTTCGTCGCCCGCCTGCTGGCCGGCGACCGGGCGACCCTCCGGCTGCTGCGCCACAACCCCTTCCCCGACGACCCGCCGACCCACGTCCGGGCGACCCTCTATCTCTACCGGTTCACCGGATGGCGCGAACTGCGGGAAACCGGCGCGTGGTGGCACCGCACCGCACTGCACGAGTACCTCGCGCCGGTCGACGAGCACACCCTCGGTCGGGCCGGCTACCGCCCGCCGCTCGGCCGACCGGCCCGCAGCGCCCGCAAGGTCCCGCTGGACGGGCTGCGGCGGCCCCGCCCACCCCGGACGGAGCACCCCGGCCACCCGTCCGGACCAGGGGAGGGCCACCCGGGTGGCCCTCCCGAGTAGCGTCCAGGCGGGCGGTATGGCACACGACACCGGCCCGTGCGGCGGTGGGTGCGTGCAAGGCTCGAACGGGCACCCGTATTCTGGGCCTCCACAACCCGGCGGCCCGACCGCGCGCCCCCCGGCCCCGCCCCAGGGGCCTTCCGCGCACCCGGTCCGTCGTCCCCTCGCCGCCAGCCCCGCCGCCGACGCCCAGAACCGGACCACACATGACAGTGCTTCACTCGCGCAACGCCGACGCAGCCGACCCGGCGGACGTCGCCGGCGCCGCAGACGTCAAGGACCCCCAGGACGCCGCCGCGGAGCCCGACCTCCGCGAGGACCTCGGCCGCTACGCCGAACTCGGCGCCTTCACCGTCCGCGCCGACACCCACGCCTGGTACGCGGCCGTCGACACCGTCGCCACCCCCGAGGACGCCCGCGCCGCCTCCACCGCCCTCGCCGAGCTGCGCGGTCGCGACCTCCAGCAGACCTGGGAAGCCGTCACCGCGCTGGCCGCCGAGGCCAAGCTCGACGAACCCGCCACGGTCGCCAAGACCGCGCTGCTGGTCGAGATGCTCCAGCGGGTGCACCGTACCTCCGCCACCCTCACCGCCGCCGCCTACGACGCCGACCTCACCGCCCTCGCGGCCGCCACCGCCGACAGCAACTGGCGCCGAGAGAACGGCGTCAAGCTCTCCTGGCTGCGCGGCCGCTCGCTGCGCAAGCAGGCCGCCGCCCTGGCCACCGACCGCCGGGTCCGCCGCGAGGACCTGCACGAGGCCCTCAGCTCCGCCGAGATCGAGCGCCGCGCCTGGGCCGCCCTCGCCCCGGCCGGCACCCTCCCGACCGTGCCCGCCGACGGCGCCCTGGTCGACCGCACCGCCCAGGCCTTCGAGGCCATCAACTCCAGCCTGCGCGGCCTCGCCCGCCTGCTGCCCGAGCACGACCTGGACGGGATCGCCTTCGCGGACCTGGTCGACCTGGTCGAGCGCCTCGCCGCCGACGAGGGCACCCTCTACCGCCTGCCCGCTCTCCGCGGCCTGCGCGCCACCCTGGAGGAGGCCGGCCTCGGCGACCTGCTCGCCGAGCTCACCGCCGCCAAGGCCGACCGCCGCGCCGCCGAGGCCGCGTACGCGGCGCGCCAGGCGCTCGCGGGCGGGCAGCGGGACGGGCTGGCGGAGTCGGACGAGACTGGTGTCGCGGAGTCGCTCGCCGGGGAGTCGCTGGTCGAGGTGCCGGAGGTCGAGGCGTCGGGCGCCGATGCCGAGGCTGCTGCGCGTCAGGCTCTGGCCGGCGGCCAGCGGGACGGCCTCGCGGAGGAAGCGCCGGTTTCGTTGACGGCTCCGGTCGAGGCTGAGGCTTTCGTGGCCGAGGCCGAGGCCGAGGCAGAAGCCGAGACCGAGGTCAAGGACGAGGCCGACACCGAGGCTGTCGAGACGCCGTCGGGCTCGTACCCGAACTCCGTCGAGGTCGGGTCGGCTGCGGTGGAAGAGGTGGCGGAGGAGGAGACCCCGGCCGCCGTGGTGTCCCTCCCGGCGCCCTCCCCGGCCGCCGACGACCTGGTGGCCGCCGCGACCGCCGCGCTGGCCGAGGCCGCGGCTGCGGACGAGGCGGAGGCGGAGTGGGCTGAGGAGCCTGTCGCCGAGGTTGCGGCCGTCGAAGAGGTGACGGAGGAGGCTGCCGACGCCGAGCCGGTGGTCGAGGCCGAGGCCGAGGCCGTTGCCGTCGAGGTCGCTGAGGTCGAGGCACCCGCTGTCGAGGAGCCGGTCGCTGAGGTTGAGGTTGTCGACGGGGCCCCTGCCGTTGAGGTTGGGGAGTCGGCGGCTGAGGTCGAGGAGCTGACCGAGGTTGCGATCGCCGAGCCCGTCGAGGCCGTTGCCGTTGAGGCCGCTGAGCCCGAGGCACCTGCCGTCGAGGAGCCGGTCGCTGAGGTTGAGGTTGTCGACGAGGCCCCTGCCGTTGAGGTTGGGGAGTCGGCGGCTGAGGTCGAGGAGCTGATCGAGGTTGCGGTCGCCGAGCCCGTCGAGGCCGTTGCCGTTGAGGTCGCTGAGCCCGAGGCACCTGCCGTCGAGGAGCCGGTCGCTGAGGTTGAGGTTGTCGACGAGGCCCCTGCCACCGAGGTCGAGGAGCCGGCGGCTGAGACTGACGGGGTCGAGGAGGCTCCGGTCGCCGAGGTCGCCGAGGTCGCCGAGGTCGCCGAGGTCGCCGAGGTCGCCGAGGTCGCCGAGCCGGTGATCGAGGCCGAGACTGCCGAGGAACCCCCGGCGGCCGTGGCCGAGGAGCCCGTCGTCGAGCCCGAGGTCGTCGCCGAGGTTCCTGCCGTCGAGGTCGGGGAGCCCGCCGTCGAGCCCGAGGCCGTCGAGGAAACCCCCGCCGTCGAGCCCGAGCCCGAGCCCGTCGCCGAGCCGACCGTTGCCGAGCCCGCCCCCGAGGCCCCCACCGGCCGTCCCGAGAAGCCGGACTTCACCCCCGGCCGCCCCGTCACCGCCTACTCGGCCGACGAGCTGCTCGCCGTCGTCCGCTGGGTCGACGGTGACGGTACCGGGCGGACCGACGAGGAGCTGCTCCGGGCCGCCATGAAGGAGCTGGGCTTCGCCCGCCTCGGTCCCCGGATCAAGGAGGCGCTGGGCGCCGCCGTCGCTGCCGCGCGCGGCTGACGCGTCAGCACCCACAGCAGGGCCCGGGACGCACGAGCGTCCCGGGCCCTGTGCTGCATGCAGGCCGTCAGCCGAGAGCCGTGGCTCGTCAGCCCGCCTTGTTCCAAGGCTGGCTGGACATCAGCGCCTTCACGTTGGACACGTACTTCGGGTTCGGGATGTCCAGGCTGCCGACGACCTCGCCCGTGGTCGGGTCGGTGACGGCGTTGTAGTGCACGTTGCCCGCGCCCGCGTTGTACGCCGAGATGACCAGGTCGAGCAGCGGTGTCTTGCCGGTGGCCGGGTCGGGGGAGAGGTCGTACTTGCCGCCGAAGGAGGAGTCGCCGTAGTAGGCGACCAGCCAGTTGAGCAGCTGGGTGCCGAGCTGCACGTTCCCGGCGAGGGTCTTCGGGTCGGAGGTCGTACCGAACTTGCCGTTCATCCAGCTGACGGTGTTCGGCATGACCTGCATGGTGCCGATCCCGCCGTCGCAGGCGAGGATGCCGGACTGCCAGCCGCTCTCCTGCCAGGCGATCGCCTTGACCAGGTTGACCGGCAGCGGCGGGAGCTTGTCGGTGCCGCCCGAGCTGAGGGTGAGCACCCGGGACTGGCCGGCCGCTGCCGTGAGCGCCGTGCCGACGGTCTCCTTGGTCTCGTCCGGCTGGGGCTTGCTGGGCTGGCAGCCGCTCTGCAGCGGCGGCACGTGCGGGGCCGGCGGTGCGGGCGGCGGCGGGAGCGCGACCGCGCCGGGCTTGGCGGTCGGTACCGGGGCGGCGACGACGGGCTTCTCGACCGGCGGCTGGGTGGCGGGCGCGGCGGCCGCGTTGCCGGTGGCCGGCTTGGCGGTGCCCGGCTGGGTGGTCGGTGCGGCCTTCGCCGTCTTGCCCGCCCCGGTACTGGCGGCGGCGCTCGGGCTGCGCGAGGCGCTGGGGCCGGCCGATGCCGAGTCGGTCGGCGTCGGGGCGGTGCTCGCGGACGGGCCCGGGCTCGGCGTGCCGCTCGGCGAGGCGGTGGCGGCTGTGGGCGTGCCGGTCGCCGCCGCGTTCTGGTGGTCGTCGGCGTGCTTGGTGCCGCAGCCCGCCAGGACGGCGGTCGACACGGCGGTGGCGGACACCAGGATCAGTGTCCGCCGGGTGGTGCTCAGCCTCATGCGTGGTTCCCCCCACTTGTCGCCAGTGATCCCGACGAGTGGCGGTCATCCTACGATGTGGGCATCGAGCCTTGTACGAACGGGTGGTCGATCGCCTGTCGCAGCACGGTCGGCGCGGCGACCAGGGAGGGGCCGTACCAGGTCAGGTGCCGTCCGCTGACCAGCGCGGCCGGGACGTTCGGGAACGCCTCCGGGCCGTCCTCGGCGGTGAAGCGGTACGGTTCGTCCGGCAACACCACCAACTCCGCTCCGCTCGCCAGGAGTTCGGGCAGCGGCACGGCGGGGTAGCGCTCGGGGTGGTCGGCGTGGAGGAGCCGCAGGCCCAGGCGACGCAGCAGGTCCCCGGCGAAGGTGTCGCGGCCGAGCACCATCCAAGGGCGGCGCCAGATCGGCACGATCGCGCGCGGACCGTCCGCCGTCGGCCGCACCTCGCGCCAGGCCGCCTCCGCCTCGTCCAGCCAGGCCGGGCGGGGCAGTCGGCAGGCGGCGGTGAGCATGCGGTCCAGCGAGCGGAACGCGTCGTCCAGGGAGCGGATGTCGGTGACCCAGACCGGCACCCCGGCGGCCCGCAGCGCGTCCAGGTCGGGGCGCCGGTTCTCCTCGTCGTTGGCCAGCACGAGGTCCGGTTCGAGGGCGAGGATGCTCGGCACGTCCGGGTTCTTGGTACCGCCGATCCGGGTGACGGCCAGGTCGGCGGGGTGGCTGCACCAGTCGGTGGCGCCGACCAGCAGGCCGGGCGCGGTGGCGGCGACCGCCTCGGTCAGCGAAGGCACCAGCGAGACCACCCGGCGCGGCGGGTGCGGCCCGAGCCGTACGGGCAGGTCGAGGTCGTCGTGCAGCAGGGTGGGTTCGGCCATCCGGCCACCCTACGGGCAGGGCGGTCGTGAGGGGCCGTCATGCGGCGTTCGTAGGAGGTGCCCGCCGACGTCGCGGAGGTCGTCGGGGACCCGAGCGTCGCCGGCACGCTCATCGCTCGGCCGCGAGGCTCGGGCCAGACGGAGGTCGCGGCCGGCACCGGTATAGGGACGAACAGCACAGCCCCGAAGGCGCCTTGCGGCAGTCGTGCCACGATCGGCCAACCCGCCCACGGGGCAAGGGCTGCCGGCACGCCGCTGGCGCCGAAGCAGTCGACGGCGAGCAGCAGCGCGGACCGGGTGCCGACCTGGTCCATCCGCCGTCCGGCGGTCAACATCGAGGCGATGTGGGGGAGTTGGCAGCCGATGGCGGCCCACTGCGGTGACGTGCAGGGCGGCGGACATGTCGCTGAGCGCCAGGTGGGCCACGTGCATGTCGAGCATCGCGACGAACGAGAGCAGCCCGGTGGCCACGACCGGGCTCCACCGGTCGACCGGCGCGGTCTGATGGTCGGTCGGGAACGGCTTGGTCGAGGACGCGGCGGCTCCGGCTCCGAACACCCGGGGGATTTTTGCGATGGACGACTTTCGGCGAACAGATAACAGCTGACAGATTTCGAAATCTGTCAGCTGTTATCTGTCATCTGTTACTTGTCCGCGGTCGGCTGCCCGCCCCCGCTCAGCAGGCCGCCGCGAGCTCCCCGGTCTCGGCCGCCCGCAGTCGCGCCATCAGTTCCTCGCGAGCCCGGGCGACCCGGGAGCGGACGGTGCCGACGGGACAGCCCGCGACCTCCGCCGCCTCGGCGTAGCTCAGGCCGACCACCTGGGTCAGCACGAACGCCTCCCGCCGCTGCGCGGGCACCCGGTCGAGCAGGTCCCCGAGGGCGATCCCGTCCTCGAACCCGGCTGTCGGGGTGGCGCTCTGCCGCTCCGCCGCTTCCTGCCAGTCCGGCAGCGCCGCGCAGCGCGGCCGGGCGGCGGCCATCCGGTAGCGGTCGATCACAGTGCGCCGGGCGATGGACAGCAGCCAGGTGCGGGCCGAGGAGCGTCCGGCGAAGGCGGGCAGGCCGCGCAACGCGCGCAGGAAGGTTTCCTGGGCGAGGTCGTCGGCGGACTGGACGTCCGTCAGGTGGGCGACGAAGCGCCACACGTCCCGCTGGGTCGCGCGGACGAAGGCCTCGACGTCCGCCGCCCGGCCCGAGCGGGCGGTCAGCGCGAGCGCGGTGAGCTGGTCGTCATCCACGGCGGCCTCCCGCCCGGCCCGCCGTCCCGGCGCACCGGCCGTGCGGGACGATGGTCATATGAGATGCGCGCAGTTCCGTACCGCTCTGTCCGCCCGGCTCGACGGTGAATCGAGTGGCCTGTCGGACACCCGGCTGGACAAGCACCTCGCGCGCTGCACCGGCTGCCGGGAGTGGCACGACCGGGCCGAGCGGCTGCGCGGCGAGGTGTGGGCGGCCGCCACCGACGGGCCGTCGCCGGAGTGGTCGGCCCGGCTGCTGGCCCGACTGGAGACGGAAGGCCCGGTCGGTCACGCTCCGGAGGGTCCGCAGGGCGCGGAGCGGTAGGACGGTGGCGCAGGCCGGAGCCGGTGCGCCGTCGTAGTGAGGCATGGAAAGGTCCCGAGGGTAAGGCTGGGAACGGCGCCGCGCGCAGCGGCACCGCAGACGTCCATGGGGCGATCGCGCGGCACACCACACCTCCGGTGGGAGGCGTCGGCGAACGCGGGCCCGAACCCTGCTCGGCACGGTGCGTGGCGGCACTCCGGCACAGCCACCCGAAGGTGCTGCGGCAGCGGGGCGCGACGGACGACGGCACGACAGGGCGACCTGCCCGTCACGGAGGTCCCGGCAGCGGCCGAGGTCGGCCGGGGGAAGAGTGCGGCGGGCGCGTCAGCAGGCGAGGGCGAACGCCGGCGGGCCGCGCCGGACGACGGCATGCGTGAGCAGCACCGACCGGGGCGGCCGGGCAGGTCGGTCGGCGGGCCGGGGCGGTGTCGGGGGACGGTACCCGAAGGGGCGGGCGACCAGCGCCAGTAGCGGGAGCAGCAGCGCCCCCGCGACCACGCTCCCGAGCGCGCCGAGCAGCTCGAAGAGTCGCACCAACGCGACGTCACCGCGCCAGAGCAGCAGCGCACAGGCCAGCGCCGCCAGCACGTGGGCGATCGCCATCCCCGGCGACATGCCGTGCGACATGCCGGGGAGCATCCCGTGCGCCATCCCGTGCGTCATCCCGCCGGACAGGTCATGCGCCATCCCCGACGGCATCGCGTGGGACGTCCCGGGGGGCATGCCCGGCATCCCCGGCATGCTCGGCATCCCGGGCAGGCCCATGTCCATGGCCATCCCGTCGGCCGACCCGGCCACCGCCCCGTGGTGCATCCCCGCCAGGGGGCGCAGGCTGTCGGTCGCCGGCGGGACGTCCGGGTCGATGCCGGCCATCCGTGCCAGCTCGACGGGGGAGAGCCCGTCCGGCACCCGGTCCGGGTTGCAGAGCAGCAGGGCGGCCCAGTCCGTGGTGGCGAGCCGGCCGAGACCGCCGCCCCCGCGACCGAACGACCCGGCCTGTTCGAACAGCAGGTGCAGCGCGCTCTGTGCCGCGACCATCCACGCGCTGATCACACCGAGCCCACGCGGCTTCCAGGCCAGCAGCCAGGTCAGCCCGAGGACCGCCCCGAACGCGCCGAACAACACTGGCGGCGAGACCCCGGCCCCAGCCATGGCGACGTGCGCCGTGGCGGCCATCGCCACGCACAGCGCGGCGAAGACCGCGGCGCGCAGCAGGCGGATCCGGTCGGTCATCACGATGACACTCATCGTCGCACCCGCCTTCCCCGGCCCGTACCGCACCCTCCGGTATTGGCCGGTTCCGTCCCGTGAGACCATGCCCGGCTTCCTGACCCCGGCCTGCCCGGTCGGCCGGCGGCCCGGTTGACCGGCGGGGCGGCCGGCCGACAGGTGAACCGATCAGCTGCTCATCGCACCCGTTCGTGCAAGCCGCCGATGCGACTTGACATCACGTATTCCCCTGCTCGCTAAATGTGCACACGCCGACACGGACCGTACGCGTCGGGAGGAAGCGGGCCGGAAGCAGGAGGCAGGACCATGGACGCCCCGACGGAGATCTCCGCGGCCACCCCGGCAGGAACCCCGGCGTCAGCCACCCCCGACCTCGCCGACCCCCGCTTCTGGCAGCTGCCCGCCCCCGCCCGAGCCGCCGCCTTCGCCGAGCTGCGCCGCCTCCCCGTCCCGGCGTACTTCGGCGACCGCGCCACCGGTCGCGGCTTCCACGCCCTGGTCCGGCACGCCGACGTGGTCGAGGCCAGCCGTACCCCCGCCGTCTTCCTCTCCGGCCCTGGCGTGACCACCCCCGAGCCGGCCCGCTGGGTCCGGATGCTGTTCGGCGACTCCATGGTCAACCTCGACGACCCCCGCCACGCCCAGCTGCGCCGGATCGTCTCGCGGGCCTTCACCCCGCGGCTGCTCGGCCGGGTCGAGGAGGACGTCCGCCGGATCACCACCGCGCTGGTGGACGAGGTCGAGCGTGGTCGGCCCGAGGACTTCGTCGGCGCGGTCGCCGCCGAGCTCCCCTTCCAGGTGATCTGCACCATGATGGGCATCCCCGCGGAATCGCGCCGCGCCATCCTCGACCTGGTCAACCGCACCTCCGAGGACATCGGCGTGGCCCGTCCGCTGCGCCGCCGGTTCCGGGTGCCCGGGCGCGGGCTGGCGGCGCTCGCCCGGATGCAGGGCATCGTCGCCGGGATCGGCCGCGAGCGCCGCCGCCGGCCCGCCGAGGACCTGATCTCCGCGCTGGTCACCGCCGACGTGGACGGCCGCCGGCTCACCGGCCGGGAGCTGGGCGCCTTCTTCACCCTGCTGTTGGTGGCCGGGGTGGAGACCACCCGCAACGCGCTGGCCCACGGCCTGCACCTGCTGACCGTCCACCCCGAGCAGCGGGCCCTGCTCCTCGCCGACCTGGACGGGCGGCTCGACGGCGCGGTGGACGAGATCGTCCGGCACGCCTCGCCGATCATCCAGTTCCGCCGGACCGTCGCGGTGGACCACGAGCTGGGCGGCCCCGGCGGCCCGCTGCTGCGGGCCGGGGAGAAGGTCGCGCTGTACTACGGCTCGGCGAACCGGGACGAGGCGGTCTTCCCCGACCCGGACGCCTTCGACATCACCCGCAGCCCCAACCCCCATCTCGGCTACGGCGGCGGTGGACCGCACTACTGCCTCGGCGCCCACCTTGCCCGGCAGGAGATGACGGCGCTGCTGCGGGAGCTGTTCACCCGGCTGCCCGACGCGCGGTCGGTCGGCGCGCCGGAGCTCGTCCCGTCCAGCTTCGACCACCGGGTCCGCTCGCTGCGGTTCACCTTCTGAGCCCTCGCCCGGCCCCGGGCTGGAGTCCTCGCCCGGCCCCGGGCCGGGGTCCTCGCCTGGGCCCTCGCTCGAGATCCTCGTCCGAGTCCTCGCCTGGGCCCGCGTCTTCGTCCCCGACGATCCGTCAGTCGAGTTCCCAGACCGCGTGGTCGTGCGCGAAGAGCACCTGGCGCGGCCCGTGCTCGGACACCCGGTCCAGCCAGGCCCGGTACCCGGGCAGCGGCGCGGCCGCCCCCTCGCGGGCGGCCTGCCGGGCGAGCACCGCCTGCCCGTACTCGGTGGCGAAGTCGTACGCCTGCCCGGCCAGCAGGACCGTGCAGTCGCCCAGCCGCTCGACCAGCAGGGACTGGTGGCCGTCGGTGTGTCCGGGGGTGGGCAGCGCCCGGACGCCGGGCCAGATCTCGGTCTCGCCGTCGAGCTCGCGGTAGACGGCGCCGGGGAAGTCGACCAGCGCGTCGATGGTGTAGTCGCCGTGCCGGGCGGTGGCCAGCTCCTCGGCCTGGACCAGGACCGGCGTCCCGGCGAGCAGCGGGTTGCCGCCGCAGTGGTCGAAGTGCAGGTGGCAGTTGACGACCAGGTCGATGTCCGAGACCGAGACGCCGGCCGCGGCGAGCGCCTCCGGCAGCGGGCGGCGGGCCGGGCGGTAGTGCGCCTCGGTCTCCGGCGAGCCCGCGCCGATCCCGGTGTCGAACAGCAGCAGCCCCTCCGGGCCCCGGACCAGGTACGCGAGCACCGGCTCCACCCGAGGCTCGGGGCCGCCCACCTCGGAGGCCGGCCGGACGAAGTAGCCCAGGTCGAGACGGCGGATCCTGTGCATTTGTCCCCCTTGTCACTCGGCCCCCGTGCGTACGGCCGGAACCGGCCGCTGTTTCGCACCCTACCCGCGGACCGTCGGCCGGCCGCCCGGCCTGCCCTGCTTTCCCGTCGAACCCGTCCTGACCTGCGCGAATGCCGGTGAACCGGACGGCGGCCGCCCGGCGGGGAGGGTGGTCGGCGCCCAGTGGCGGGCGTCACGGCGGGAACGCGGGAAGCGGAGCACAATGCCGGACATGACAGATCGTCCGATGCCGTCCGAGGGCGGGCTCGCCAACCGTCCGACCGCTGACCGTCCGACCGCTGACCGTCCGACCGCCGACGCCTGGGCCGCCCTCGGCGGACCGGCCGAACTCCTGGACCGGGTGGGCTTCCACGGCCCGCAGGACGTCCTGCCCTCCGGCCTGCCGGTGCGCCGGCTCGCCCGCGCCACCGTGGCCGCCTGCTCGCTGGCCGCCGCCGAGTTGGCCGCGCACCGCGCGGGCGGGCCCGTCCCCGTCGTCCGGGTGGACGAGGGGGCCGTCGCCACCGCCTTCGTCAGCGAGCGGCACCTGGTGATCGACGGCCGTACGCCCGTCAGCTTCGCCCCGCACTCCGGGTTCTGGCGCACCGCCGACGGCTGGGTCCGCACCCACGCCAACTACCCGCACCACCGGAACCGGCTGCTCGCCGTCCTCGACCTCGCCCCGGACGCCGGGCCCGACCAGCTCGCCGAGGCGCTCGGCAAGCTGCCCGCCGAGCAGGTGCAGGAGCGCGCGTACGCGGCGGGGGCGCTCGCCGTGGCGGTCGCACCGGTGAGTGCGGCCGTGCACCCCCTGGTGGAACGCCGGGAGACAGGGTCCGCGCCCGCCCGTCCGCTCAGCGCCGCCCCGGTGGACCGGCCCGCCGCCGGGATCCGGGTCCTCGACCTCACCCGGGTGATAGCCGGACCGGTCGCCACCCGCACCCTCGCCCTGCTCGGTGCCGACGTCCTGCGGATCGACTCGCCACGGCTGCCCGAGGCCGAGGACGCCCACGCCGACACCGGCTTCGGCAAGCGCTCCACCCGCCTGGACCTCGCCGACCCGGCCGACCGCGCCGTCTTCGCGGGCCTGCTCGACACCGCCGACGTCGTCGTCACCGGCTACCGCCCCGGATCCCTGGACGCCCACGGCCTCGCCCCCGACGCGCTGTTCGCCCGCCGCCCCGACCTGATCCTCGCGCAGGTCTGCGCCTGGGGCTGGACCGGTCCGTGGGCCGGCCGCCGCGGCTTCGACAGCCTGGTCCAGGCCGGCGTCGGCATCGCCGCCCACGAGGCGGCCCCCGACGGCCGCCCCGGCGTCCTGCCCGCCCAGGCCCTCGACCACGGCACCGGCTACCTCCTCGCCGCCGCCGTCCTGCGCGCCCTCACCGACCAGCGCACCGACCGCCCCGGCGGCCGCCACCTGCGCTTCTCCCTGGCCGGCACCGCCTCCTGGCTGCTGCACGGCATCGAGCCCGAGCCGACGGCCGCACCGCGCCCGGGCACCGAGTCGTACGACCCGACGCGCCGGCTCACCGAGACCGACTCGGCGTACGGACGGCTGCGGCACGCCCTGCCGCCCATCGGCTACGAGGGTGCGCCCGTCGACTGGGCCCGCCCGCCCGGGCGTTGGGGGACGGACGCGCCGGTCTGGCGCTGAGCGACCAGGAGCGCGAAGGGCGCTGTCAGCGGGGTCTGGCAGCATCCTGCGTATGACCGCCGCACACGCCACCGACTACACCTGGTTCGAGAAGCGCTACCCCGTCCTGGGCGAGGCCTACTGCCTCACCCAGGTCCAGGGGGTCGGCGTCGACGAACTGCTGCGCCGCTTCGACGCCCTGACCGGCCGGGAGGTGACCGGGCTGGACGCGGTGCTCGCCGCCTGGGAGACCTTCGACGACGGAGAGGACGAGGAGGCCGAGGAGCTGTTCGACCTGGACGAGGACCGGATCCTCGTTGCCGTCGCCGAGCTCGACGGCTGGGCGCTCGCGATCGAGCCGTACGGCTACCTCGGCAGCCTGTACGAGGTCGTCCCCCGGCTCGGCGAGGGCACCCGGCTGGTCTCGCACTTCCGGAACGTCAACGCGGCGGACCATTTCCAGTGGTGGGAGCACGGCACCTGCCGGCTGGACTTCGAGCCGCTCTTCGTCGACCAGCGGAACGGCACGGACGCCGAGGCCCCGGGCACCCCGGAGCTGCTGACGGCCTGCGGCTTCCAGCTGGACGGGGAGCGCTACGAGCTGCACACCGAGGCCGCGTTCGCGCTCGCCGAGCGGCTGACCGACGTCCGGCTCAGCCCGGAACGGCTGGAGGCCGCCACCTTCCGGCTCGGCTACGCGCCTCGGCCGTAGTGGCGGAGGGGGTAGCGCGGCGCCGGGAGCGGTGGCGGCCTCCTCGAACAGTGGCCATCTCGCGTGGCCGCGGCCTGGCGGTCGGTCAGACCCCCGAAGGGATCCGCTTGGCCCGGCTGCGCATCTGGAGGGCCGTCGCGATCTCGACCACGCCCAGGATCAGCAGCCAGCACCCGGCCAGCACGGTGAGCGCGGCGATCGAGCCGACCGGCCAGACCATCAGCAGCACACCGGCCAGGGTGTTGGCCACACCCGCGAAGGCCTGCCAGCCGCGGGCGGGCATCAGCGGGTCGGAGACCGCGGCGGCGAACTGGGTGATGCCGCGGAACAGCCAGCCGATGCCGATCCAGAGCGCGAGCAGCAGCAGCGACTGTGCCGCGCTGCGGAAGCAGAGCAGTCCGAGCAGCACGCTGATCGCGCCGCTGACGAAGGCCAGCACCCGCATCGCGGTGGTGGTGTGGGTGCCGAACGCGGCGACCAGCTGCACGATGCCGATGACCAGCAGGTAGAGGCCGAACAGCACGCCCACCACCAGCAGCGTCTCCCGGGGCCAGGAGAAGACGACGATGCCGAGGGCGAGCGAGGCCACACCGGCGGCCAGGAGCACCTGCCAGGCGGCCCTGGCGAGCATGCCGAGCGGGCCCTGGACCGGGGTGCCGTCGGGGGTGATGATCGGAGGGGCCACGGTGGGTTACTCCTCGGGGCTGGGGGCAGAGAACGCACCCCACCCTCATCGTTCCGCCGTCAAGCCGCGCGTTGGGTAGGTCCGTTCGAGTGACTTCCGACGGTTGCCGGAATGACATCCTCCGGTCACTCGCTGTCGATATCATCCGTCGGTATGACTTCTGAAGGGTGGGGGACCCCTCCGGTCGAGCCGATCAGCCAGCACTACATCGTCTGCGGGGGCAACGCGCTGGCACACCGGCTGGTCCTGGAACTCGTCGAGCACTACGAGGTTCCGGTCGTCGTCCTGGTCGCCGACCGGACCCGCGACCACGCGCCGCAGATCGAGCAGCTCCCCGGTGTCGCCGCGGTGGTCGAGTACCCGAGCGTCACCGAGGAGGCGCTGCGCGCGGTGTCCATCGGCACCGCCCGTGGACTCGCCCTGGTCGAGGGCAGCGACCAGGAGAACATCCACGCCGCGCTCAGCGCCCAGGACCACAACCGGGACATCCGGATCGTGTTCCGGATGTTCAACCAGCGACTCGGCGAGAACATCCAACGGCTGCTCAAGAACGGCGCCGCGCTCTCCGGCTCCGCCACCGCCGCCCCGGCCTTCGCCGCCGCCGCGCTCGGACGACCCAACGCGGTCGAGGTCGACGGACGGTACCTGCACATCGCCTTCGACGACGCCATCACCTCCGACCGGATCTGCGTGGTCGCCGACCAGATCGACCGGCAGGACCTCAGCAAGATCCGTCTGCTGCCGGAACAGGAGGGCGACTCGGCCCAGTTCGTCCGCCTCGCCCGCGAGTTCGGCGACGACGGGCCGGTCCTCCGCGGCGGGGTGGACCGTGAACCGGTGGTGCCGACCGCCGTGCCCGAGGAGGCGCCGGGCGGGAGGGCCGCGCTGCAGGCGCTGCCCGTCGAACCCCGGGAGCCGATCAGCTGGGCACGACGGCTGCGCTGGCGGCTGCTCGACACCATGCGGTTCTTCACCAGCGCCCGGATGCGGCTGGTGCTGCTCACCGCGCTCGCCGCGGTGCTGATGGCCTTCGGCGTGCTCTGGTACCTCAACCGGGACTTCGGCTGGACCGTCTACATCTCGCTGCTCGACCTGGCCGGCGCCGCCCAGCCCGACCAGCAGGCCGACATCGCCGCCGGGACCGGGACGGGCGGGATCTGGCAGCGGGTCGCCCAGGTGGTCATCACCATCTGCGGGATCACCTTCGCGCCGGTCGCCACCGCCATCGCGGTCGAGGTGCTCGGCTCCGGACGACGCGGGCTGCCCCGCAACCCCAGCGCGGGCACCCGGGACCACGTGATCGTGGTCGGGCTCGGCAACCTCGGTACGCGCGTCGCGACCCAGCTGCACGAGCTGGGCGTGCCGGTGGTCTGCATGGAACGGGACCCGCAGGCCCGCGGCATCGCCGCCGTCCGGGCGCTCGGCATCCCGGTCGTGCTGGGCGACGGGCCGTTCGAGGAGCAGCTGCGCCGCGCCCGGCTGAAGCACAGCCGGGCGGTGGTCGCGGTCAGCGGGGACGACGCCACCAACCTGGAGGCGGCGCTGGAGGCGCGGCACGGCAATCCCGAGGTGCGGGTGGTGGTGCGGCTGTTCGACGACAACTTCGCCGGCCACTTCTACAAGACGCTGGACAACGCGGCCTCCCGGTCGGTGTCCTACCTGGCCGCGCCCGCCTTCGCCGCCGCCCTGATGGGCAGCGAGGTGCGCGGGACGCTGTCGGTGTTCCGGCACGTGCTGCTGATCGCCGAGCTGGCGGTGGAGGACGGCAGCGGGCTGATCGGTCTGAACCGGCACGACCTGGAGGACCCGGGCGGCGTCCGGGTGATCGCCGTCCGCTTCGCGCGCAGCACGCACCTGCAGTGGAACTTCCCGGACCGCACCCGCCAGCTGACCCCGGGTGACCGGATCGTGGTCGCCGCCACCCGCAGCGGGCTGGCACGGCTCAACACGGTGCTGGTGGAGGAGGGGTGAGGCGCGCGGCTGGGGGCGGGTGACAGCGGGCGGGTGACGGCGGACCGCGAACAGAAGGCCGCGAACAGATGGCCGCGAACGGATGACGGCTGACAGATTTCATCATCTGAAATCTGTCAGCCGTCATCCGTCAGTTGTTCGCAGTCAGCGGGCGGGCGCTCCCCGCGGACCGTCCGCCCTCCGCCGTCAGCGGTTCTCGAACTTCGGCGGGCGCTTCTCGGCGAAGGCCGACATGCCCTCCTTCTGGTCCGCCGTGGCGAAGGCCGCGTGGAACAGCCGGCGCTCGAAGCGGACACCCTCCGCCAGCGTGGTCTCGAAGGCGCGGTTGACGCTCTCCTTCATCATGATCGCCGCCGGGGTGGACATCGCCGCTACGGCCTCGGCGGTGGCGAGCGCCTCGTCGAGCAGCTGGTCGGCCGGGACGATCCGGGACACCAGGCCGGCCCGCTCGGCCTCCTCGGCGCCCATCATCCGGCCGGTCAGGCACAGCTCCATCGCCTTCGCCTTGCCGACTGCCCGGGTCAGTCGCTGTGAGCCGCCGATGCCCGGGATCACACCGAGCTTGATCTCCGGCTGCCCGAACTTCGCGGTGTCCGCGGCCAGCAGGATGTCGCACAGCATCGCCAGCTCGCAGCCGCCGCCCAGCGCGAAGCCGGCCACCGCCGCCACCACCGGCTTGCGCAGCGCGCCGATCCGGTCCCAGGGGCCCAGCCAGTCGTCCAGGTAGACGTCCGGGAAGTGGTTGCCCTGCATCTCCTTGATGTCGGCTCCGGCCGCGAAGGCCTTCTCCGACCCGGTGATCACCAGACACCCGATCTCCGGGTCCCGGTCGAAGGCAGTGGCGGCCGCCACGACCTCGTTCATCAGCTGGGTGTTCAGCGCGTTGAGCGCCTTGGGCCGGTTGAGCGTGATCAGGCCCACCCGTCCCTTGCGCTCGACCAGGATCGTCTCGTAGGTCTCGGTCTCGGTCATCGCCGTTGACTCCCATTCCGCTGCTCGGCGCCGCGCGGGCGCGCCCTGACCACCCAACGATCTACGACGCGCCCCGCCTCGCGCCAGTCTTGACATGCGAGACGCCGGTCACGAGCGTGGCGGAGTGCCCTGCCCCGGGTGGGTCATGGCGCTCCAGGAGTTCCGGGGAGAGCAGGGGGGTGGGGCGGTCGGATCCGGTCGGATCCGGTCGGACCGGGGTCAGGCCAGGCCCAGCTCGTCGTCCTCGCGCGGGGCGAGGAAGCGTGCGACGTCCGCCTCCGTCACCTCGGCGAGCGCGCGCGGCGACCACTGCGGGTTGCGGTCCTTGTCGACCACCTGGGCGCGGATGCCCTCGACCAGGTCGTGGCCGTCCAGCGCGGCGCAGGAGATGCGGTACTCCTGGTCGAGCACGGCCTTCAGCGAGGGCAGCGTACGGGCCCGCCGCAGCGCGGCCAGGGTGACCTTGACGGCGGTGGGGGAGTTCCCGAGGACCAGCCCGGCGGCCTCCTTCGCCTCCGGCACACCGGAGTTGAGCAGCCGCTCGACGATCTCCTCGACGGTGTCGGCCGCGTAGCAGGCGTCGATCCACTCGTGCTGGGCGGCGAGCTCGGAGGGTGGCGCGGGCTCGGCGTGCGCGGCGACGGCGGCGGCCGGATCGGCGCTGCTAGCGAGGGCGTCGAGCAGCTCGGGGAGGCGTGCGGACGGGACGTAGTGGTCCGCGAAGCCGCAGAGCAGGGCGTCGCCGGGTCCCATCGAGGCCGAGGTGAGTCCGAGGTGGGTGCCCAACTCGCCCGGGGCGTGGGCGAGCAGGCGGCTGCCGCCGACGTCCGGGACGAGCCCGATCCGGGTTTCGGGCATCGCGACCACGGAGCGCTCGGTGACGATCCGCACCGCGCCGTGCGCGGACAGGCCGACGCCGCCGCCCATGGTGATGCCGTCCATCACCGCGACGTACGGCTTCGGGTAGTCGGCGATCAGCGCGTTCAGCCGGTACTCGTCGCGTAAGAAGGCGCGGGTGCCGGCCCCGCCCGCCTTGGCGTCGTCGTGCATCGCGCGGATGTCCGCACCGGCGCAGAGGCCGCGCTCGCCGGCGCCGGTCAGCACGACCGCGCGTACCCGGCGGTCTGCGGCCCAGTCGTCCAGGGTCGCGCGCAGGGCGGTGATCATGCCGTGGGTCAGGGAGTTGAGCGCCCGTGGGCGGTTGAGCACGATCCGGCCGAGGCCGCCGTCGCCGTTCTCGTCGAGGAAGGCCTGGACCTCCGCCACCTCTACGCTCATCGGACCCGCTCCCGTCCCTCGGTGATGTGGACTTCCGCGCTCCACCGTACCGGGGAGGGCGGGCGGTCGTGATCGCTGGGCCGGGACCGGGTGGCTCGGCGGCTACGGCCAGGCGCGCAGCGCGAGTTCGGCGGTGTGGGCCAGGGCGTCGGCGGTGGCGCCGTCGCGGGCCTGCTGGGACATGCCCTGGACCACCGCGGCGAGGTATCCGGCCAGGGCCTTCGGATCCGCCTCGGGTGGCAGTTCGCCGTCGTGCCGCGCGGTACGAAGACGGTCTTCGAAGACCTGCTTGTTCCGGTTGCGCAGCTCGCGCAGGTGCGCCTGGACCTCGGCGTCCTGCGGGGTGACGTTGGTAGCGGCGGTGATCACCAGGCAGCCCGCCGGGTGGGACGGGTCCGGGTAGAGGTGGCGATGCCGGAGATCATCGCCTACGGCGCGACCAAGGGGGCGCTGGACACCTTCACGCTCAACCTCGCCAAGCAGCTCGGCCCGCGCGGGATCACGGCGAACGCGGTCGCGCCCGGCATCGTGGACACGGACGTCAACGCGGGCTGGCTGCGCGGCAACGCGGAGGCGCAGGCGTACGCGGCCTCGGTCGCCGCGCTCGGGCGGGTCGGGCAGCCGGAGGACATCGCGGACATCGTGGCGTTCCTGGCCTCCGATGACGCGCGCTGGGTGACGGGGCGGGTCATCGACGCCACGGGCGGGGCGGGGCTGTGGACGGATGCGGGAAAACGAATGACAGCTGACAGATGATGAAATCTGTCAGCTGTCATTCGTCGGCTGCTATCTGTCATCCGTGGCGAAGGGAGCGCATCGCTACCCCCGCACCCGCCCGGTCACCTCGCCGAACCCGACCACCGCGCCGTCCGGCCCCGGGGCCGTGGCGGTGATGGTGACCTCGTCGCCGTCCTCCAGGAAGGTCCGGGTCGTCCCGTCCGGCAGCTTCACCGGCTCCTCGCCGTTCCAGGTCAGCTCGATCAGCGCGCCCCGGGTGTCCGGTTCCGGCCCGCTGACGGTGCCCGAGGCGAACAGGTCACCCGTGCGCAGCGAGGCGCCGTTGACGGTCATGTGGGTGAGCTGCTGCTGCGCCGTCCAGTACATCGCGGCGAACGGCGGCCGGGAGATCGGGTGCCCGTTCAGCCTGACCTCCATCGCCAGGTCCAGGCCCCACGGCTCGTTGCCCCGGTCGTCGAGGTACGGCAGCGGCTCGACGTCGCGCTCCGGCGGCGCGACCCGGGCGTGCTCCAGGGCGTCCAGCGGCACGATCCACGGCGAGACCGAGGTGGCGAAGGACTTGCCGAGGAAGGGGCCGAGCGGCACGTACTCCCAGGCCTGGATGTCGCGCGCCGACCAGTCGTTGAGCAGGCAGACGCCGAACACGTGCTCGCGGAAGTCGTCCAGCACGACCGGTTGCCCCAGCTGCGAGGGCGTGCCGACGACGAAGCCGACCTCGGCCTCGATGTCCAGCCGGCGCGACGGCCCGAAGGTCGGCGCGGTGTCGGCCGGCGCCTTGCGCTGCCCGTGCGGACGCACCACCGGCGTGCCGGACACCACCACGGTGCCCGCCCGGCCGTGGTAACCGATCGGCAGGTGCTTCCAGTTGGGGGTGAGCGGCTCCGAGCCCGGGCGGAAGATCCGGCCCAGGTTGCTGGCGTGGTGCTCGGAGGCGTAGAAGTCGACGTAGTCCGCGACCTCGAACGGCAGGTGCAGCTCGACCTCGTCCGCCGGCAGCAGCGCGGGCGAGAGCGCCTCGCGGAAGGACTCGTCGGTCAGCCAGGTGGTCAGGTCGGAGCGCACCTGCGTCCAGACCGAACGTCCGGCCGCCATCAGCGGGTTGAGCGAGTCCGCCGCCAGCAGTGCGGACGGCGCCCCGGCGGCGCGGGCGGCCGCCCCGGCGTCCAGCACGAAGTCCCCGACGCGCACGCCGATCCGGCGCCGGCCGGGCTGGTCGGCGGCGGTGAAGACGCCGTACGGCAGGTTGTGCACGCCGAACGGCGAGTCCTGGGCGCTGGCGAGCCAGCTGCGCGGGCTGCTGGGGGTGGTGCTCAACGGTCCTCCTGGGGCAGTGGATCGGGCGACGACAGCAGGCCGAGTGCGGCCAGGTCGCCCAGCGGCTCGGCGATGCTGCAGGTGCCGAACGCGGTGAACGAGTTGCGGATCACCGTAACCTGACGATCGGTCAGCGCGCGGGCCGCCTTGGCCAGCACCTCGCCGTCCCGCTCCGCCAGTACCGCCGCCGCGGCCGCCCGGTCGGTCTCCTGCGCGGCCAGCAGCACGTTCAGGAAGCCGTGGTGCTCGAAGCCGGTCTCCGGGTCGGTGTGCCGGACGGCGTTGTGCAGTCCGGCCGTGCACTTGTACGGCAGACCGCGCAGCGCGCAGCCGGTGAGGAAGGCGGCCAGCTCGTCCTCGTCCGGGAACGCCTCCGCGACCAGCCCGCCGGTGCGGAACTTCGCCCGGTACGGGCTGTCGACCAGCACGTCCAGGACCGCGTCCAGCCCGTCCCCGCGCAGGAGTTCGCGCGGCAGCTCGACGGCGGCCGGTACGTGCGGCGGCAGCAGCCGGTCCAGTTCGGCGACCGCCTCGGCAGCGTCCCGGGTGGCCAGTTCGACACCGGCCAGCTCGAACGGCGCGGCGGCGGCGAGCGCCGGGGCGAGCTCCGCGCTGCCCCCCGGCAGCACGAGTCCGACCCTGAGCGGCGTGGCGCCCGCCTCCTCCGCACCCCGCGCGGTCGCGGCGGCCACGGCGGCTGAGGCCGGGGGCGTCGCGCCGCCCGTCACCACGGCGGCCAACTCGCCCAGTCGGCCCGCCCCGCAGAGGAACGGGCCGACCGCCTCGGCGTACCAGGCCGCGCGGTGGACGCGGTGGGCGGGCACCGCCTCGGCGATCGGCAGGTTCCCGGGGGGGAACACCGCCGCGTCGTCGAAGAGCCCGCGGAACAGCTCGGGGATCACCCCCGTGGCGACCGGAGCGCTCATCGTCCGGGCCCCCGACCGGCCCAGGTCCAGGCGTAGTTGTCGTCCTCGCTGGCCCGTCCGCCCTCGCCGAGCTCCAGCGGCCGGAAGGTGTCCACCATGACGGCCAGCTCGTCGAAGAAGTCCACGCCGATGCTGCGCTCGTACGCGCCCGGCTGCGGCCCGTGGGTGTGCCCGCCCGGGTGCAGCGAGATCGAGCCCTGGGCGATGCCCGAGCCCTTGCGGGCCGCGTAGTCGCCGCCGCAGTAGAACATGACCTCGTCACTGTCCACGTTGGCGTGGTAGTAGGGCACCGGGATCGACAGCGGATGGTAGTCCACCTTGCGGGGGACGAAGTTGCAGATCACGAAGTTGTTGCCCTCGAACACCTGGTGGGCCGGCGGCGGCTGGTGGATCCGGCCGGTGATCGGTTCGAAGTCCCGGATGTTGAAGGCGTACGGGTACAGGCAGCCGTCCCAGCCGACCACGTCGAAGGGGTGGTGCGGAACGGTGTAGCGGGTGCCCGAAACCCCCTTCGGGCCACGGTGCTTGACCAGCACGTCGACGTCGCCGGGAGTGTCGACCACGAGCGGCCCGGCCGGCCCGCGGAAGTCCCGCTCGCAGTACGGCGCGTGCTCCAGCAGCTGCCCGTACTTGGACAGGTAGCGCTTGACCGGGGTGATGTGGCTGTTCGCCTCGATGCAGTAGGCGCGCAGCGGCTCGTCCCCGGAGGGCACCCAGCGGTGGGTGGTGGCCCGGGGGATGATCACGTAGTCGCCCTGGCCGACCTCGATCGATCCGAAGACCGTCTCGACCGTCCCCGAGCCGGACTCCACGTACACGCACTCGTCGCCGAGCCCGTTGCGGTACAGCTCGCTCGGGGCCCCGGCGGCGACGTACGAGATCCGCACGTCGCCGTTGCCGAGGACCAGGCGGCGGCTGTTCACGACGTCCGCGGACTTCCACTCCTGGCCCGCGAACAGCTCGTGCAGCTTGAGGTGGCGGGGGAGCAGGGGATGGTTGGGCACCGTGGACTGGTCCGGCAGCTCCCAGGGCACCGCGTTGACCACTGCCGAGGGGATGCCCCGGTGGTAGAGCAGCGACGAGTCGGAGGAGAACCCCTCCTCGCCCATCAACTCCTCGTAGTACAGCCCGCCTTCGGGTGTGCGGTGCTGGGTGTGCCGCTTGGGCGGGATGTTGCCCAGCTGCCGGTAGTACGCCATCTCCGTGCTCCTCCTCGACCGTCCGTGAGGGCCGCCGTCAATCAGGGTAGGCCGACGTTTACAGGTTGCCGCGACGGTCCTGCTCGCGCTCGATGGACTCGAACAGCGCCTTGAAGTTGCCCTTGCCGAAGCCCAGCGAACCGTGGCGCTCGATGAACTCGTAGAAGACGGTCGGGCGGTCGCCGATCGGCTTGGTGAAGATCTGCAGCAGGTAGCCGTCCTCGTCGCGGTCGACCAGGATGCCGCGCTTCTTCAGCTCCTCGATCGGCACCCGGACCTTGCCGATCCGCTCGCGCAGCTCCGGGTCGTCGTAGTAGGCGTCCGGGGTGTTGAGGAACTCCACGCCGCGCGAGCGCAGCACGTCCACGGTGGTCAGGATGTCGTTGGTGGCGAGCGCCATGTGCTGGCAGCCGGGGCCGGTGTAGAACTCCAGATACTCGTCGATCTGGGACTTCTTCTTGGCGATGGCCGGCTCGTTGAGCGGGAACTTCACCCGGTGGTTGCCGCTGGCGACGACCTTGGACATCAGGGCGGAGTACTCGGTGGCGATGTCGTCGCCGACGAACTCGGCCATGTTCACGAAGCCCATGACCCGGTTGTAGAACTGGACCCACTCGTCCATCCGGCCGAGCTCGACATTGCCCACGGCGTGGTCGAGGGCCTGGAACAGGCGCTTGGGCGAGCCCTCCGGGTGGGTGACGCCGCTCTTCGCGGTGACGTAGCCCGGCAGGTACGGGCCGCTGTAGCGGGAGCGGTCGATCAGGGTGTGGCGGGTCTCGCCGTAGGTGGCGATGGCCGCGCGGCGCACGGTGCCGTTCTCGTCCGAGACGTCGTTCGGCTCCTCCAGGACGGTGGCGCCGGTCGCCCGGGCGTGCTCGATGCACTTGTCGACGTCCGGGACCTCGAGGGCGAGGTCGACCACGCCGTCACCGTGGCGGCGGTGGTGGTCCAGCAGCGGGCTGTCCGGCTGGACGCCGCCCTTGATCACGAAGCGGCAGGAGCCGGAGCGGAGGACGTACGCCTTGCGGTCGCGGCGGCCGGTCTCCGGACCGGAGTAGGCGACCAGCTCCATGCCGAACACGACCTGGTAGAACTGCGCGGTCTGGGTGGCGTTGCCGACCACGAAGACCACCGCGTCCTGCGCGGTGACCGGGAACGGGTCGGTGCTGGCGTCGTGCTCGACGAGGCCGACGAGGCGGCGCAGCTGGTCGGTGTCGAGACCGGCCTCGCGCTCCTCGGGGGTCAACTCAAGGGCGTGGGACTGCGTGGTCATCGCTCGTTCCTCCACTCTGGGCCTCGGCGCTGAGGCTTGTGCTGGACCGCTTGGCTCGCGTGGCTCGCGTGGATCGCGGCCGCACGGCGAACAAATGCGCGGTGCGGATGGCGCAGAGCTTGCTCCTGTCCGGGTGGTTGGGCAACAGGTCGATTTTTCACTGCTCAATGTGTACAAGCTGATTAGGAAATCCCGCCTCGGGCTGCGCAAAATGTGCTGCCCCACGGCAGCTGTCGCACGAATTCTGCGCAACCGGCCGCTACGGGCTCTCGTCAGCTGAGTCGGCAGGTGAGCCGCCAGGTGAGTTCGCAGGTGACCCGGCAGGTGACCCGGCAGATGACTCGGCAGGCGGGAGGTGGTGCAGGAACCAGTCTCCGGCCAGCTCGGCGACCCGGTCGAGCGTGCCCGGCTCCTCGAACAGGTGGCTCGCGTGCGGCACCACCACCAGCTCGCTCTCGCAGCGCAGCCGGGCCCGGGCCTGCCGGTTGAGGTCGATCACGACGGTGTCCAGGCCGCCGACCAGCAGCAGCGTCGGCGCGCTCACCTCGCCCAGCACCTGTGGCCCGGCGAGGTCCGGGCGCCCGCCCCGGGAGACCACGGCGCGCACCGCCGGGCCCAGCGTGGCGGCGGTGTGCAGCGCGGCGGCGGCGCCGGTGCTGGCACCGAACAGGCCCAACGGCAGGCCACGGGTCTCGGTGAGCCCGCCCAGCCGACCGGCGACGGAGGTCAGCCGCGAGCCCAGCAGACCGACGTCGAACACCTTGCGCCGGTCCGGCTCCTCGGCCTCGGTGAGCAGGTCGAACAGCAGCGTGCCCAGCCCGACGCGGTTCAGGTAGCGGGCGACGTGCCGGTTGCGCGGGCTGTGCCGCCCGCTGCCGCTGCCGTGCGCGAACACCACGATGCCGCGCGCCCCGCCCGGGACGGTCAGCCGGCCCGCGAGCCGGACCCCGGCGGCCGGCAGCACCAGCTCGCGGTCGACCTCGGCGGGCTCCGGGGACTGCTCACCCCTGGCCTCGGCCAGGAGCGCCAGCACCTCCTCGTCGCCGGTCTGCGAGAAGTCGGCGTAGAACTCACCGATCGCGAAGAACGGGGACGGCGTGTCGACGCAGACCAGCTCGTCGGCGACCTCGGACAGGCGCTCGGTCCAGTCCACAGGTGCCACCGGCACGGCGAGCACCACCCGGGCCGCGCCGCGCGCCCGGACGATCCGGCAGGCGGCCTTCGCGGTGGAGCCGGTGGCGATGCCGTCGTCCACCACGACCACGGTGCGCCCGCGCAGGTCGGCGGCCGGACGGTCGCCCCGGTAGCGGCGGGCCCGGCGTTCCAGCTCGACGCGCTCGCTCAGCTCCACCGCCGCCAGCTGGTCGTCGGTGATCCCGGCGAGCCGGATGACGTGCTCGTTCAGCACCCGCACGCCGTCCTCGCCGATCGCCCCCATACCCAGCTCGGGCTGGTACGGCACGCCGAGCTTGCGGATCACGCAGATGTCCAGCGGCGCGCCGAGCGCCGCCGCCACCTGGGCGGCCACCGGCACCCCGCCGCGCGGCAGCGCGACCACCACGGTGTCGGTACCGCCCAGGTGGCTGAGGCGGGCGGCCAGGCGCCGGCCCGCGTCGGTGCGGTCGGTGAAGTGGGTTCCGGTGACGTGCATGACACGGCCTCCGAGTTCCACCGTACGCCGATCCGCTACGCCGATCCCGGGCCCGTCGCGGCGGGGCCGGTACGGGCGCCGATGTCGGGCCGGGACGGGCGTGGGCGCCGGGCAGGGACGGGGCCGCCCGGGTGGACTCCCGGGACCGTGCCTGCCGAGCCCCGAGCCCCAGGACACGGTGGGCACGGGGCCGGAATCGGGACGAGGTGGCACCCCCGTGCGGCCGAGGGCCGGACCCGGTCGCGCGCGGCTACGACAACCGGCGGATCGCCCGGGAGCCGGTGGTCGCGGAGAGGGCCGTCCGCAACCACGTCACCCGCGTCTTCGAGAAGCCGCACGTCGCCACGCGCGCCGAGGCGACCACCCGGGTGTGCGGCACGGGGCTCGGGGGGCGGCCGAGCTCGCCCGGATCGGTCCGGGGGTGCCGGTCCGCCGACCGGCACCCCCGGGGTCTCACTGGTACTTCCGGTCCTACGGCTGCATCTCGTACGCGCCGGACAGCGCCTCGACCCGCGCCCACACCTTCGCGGCGCGCTCGGCGTCCGCGACCGGGCGGCGCACGTTCGCCAGCGCCCAGGCGGCCTGCTCCTCGGTGGTGGAGGCCTTGCCGTGCAGCTCGGCGGCGTGCGCGGAGAAGTCGCGGACCAGGGCGTCGAAGATCTGGTCCAGCACGTCGGCCGGCAGGTCGGTCAACTCGGCCTGCTCCAGCACCAGCTGGCCGTAGACGATCAGCGCGAACAGCTGGCCGATCTCCAGCAGGAAGTCCAGGTCGGCCTGCTGCTCCTTGCCCGGCGCGTGCTTGAGCAGCAACTCGCAGAAGCCGTCGGCCTGCTCGCGGAAGCGGGCGACGTTCGGCAGCTGCGCGTGGCGGTCGTAGGCGGCGCGCCAGTCGTGGAAGCGGATCGCGCCGAGGCCGCGGGCCGGGCCCTGGCGGAACAGGAAGGCGTCGTCGGCGGCGTCCAGGCGGGTCGGCACCGGGGCGTAGTCGGCGGGCGCGAACAGGTAGTTGCCCATGAACTTGAGGATCAGCGCCAGGTTGACGTGGACGGTGCCCTCCAGCTTCGGCAGGCCGCGGATGTCCTTGGCGGCCTTGTCGAAGTAGGTGTCCGCCTCGAAGCCCTTGGCCGCGATGACGTCCCACATCAGGTCGATGACCTTCTCGCCCTCGGTGGTGACCTTCATCTTGGTCATCGGGTTGAACAGCAGGTAGCGGCGGTCCTCGGGGGAGGCGGTGCGGAAGTAGTCCACGGCCCGGGCGCTGAACAGCTTCATCGCCACCAGGCGGGCGTAGGCGTCGGTCAACTCCCGTCGCACGTGCGGGAAGTCGGTGACCTTCTTGCCGTACAGCACCCGGTTGTGGGCGTGCGTGAGGGCCTCGTACATCGCGTGCTCGCAGATGCCGACCGAGGCGGTGCAGAGGTTGAACTTACCGACGTTGACGGTGTTCAGCGCGGCGTCGAAGGCGGCCTGGCCGGTGTGCAGCACGTCCTCGGCGCGGACCGGGTAGTCCTCCAGCCGGAACTCGCTGACGTACATCTGGGCGTTCACCACGTTCTTGACCAGGTGGTACGCCTCGTGGCGGCTGTCGGCGGCGAAGAAGACGTAGCCCTCCGGGCCCTCGACGTCCGAGCGGCGGCCGAAGACCGAGACCAGGCCGGCCACGTTGCCGTTGCCGATGTAGTACTTGGGGCCGGTCGCGGTGAAGCCGCCCTCGCCGTCCGGGGTGAGGATCATGTCGGTGGAGTAGATGTCGGCGCCGTGGGTGCGCTCGGACAGGCCGAAGGCCATCACGTGGCCCTCGGCGAGGAGCTTGGCGGCGCGGGCCCGGACGGCCTCGTTCTCGCTCTGCCAGACCGGGCCGAGGCCCAGGATGGTGACCTGCCAGGTGTACCAGTAGCCGAGGCCGTAGAAGCCGAGGATCTCGTTCAGCTCGGCGATCCGCGCGGTGTCCCAGCGCTTGACGGGGTCGGCCGTGGCGGGGGTCAGGAACTCCGCGAACAGACCTTCCTGGGCGGCGAATTCGAGGAAGTCGGCGTACCAGGTGCGGTCGATGTAGGTGTCGATGAGCGCCTTCTTGCCGCGGGACTCGAACCAGTCGACGGTCGCGCGCAGCAGACGGCGGGTCGGCTCGTCGAACTGCGCGGGGTCGTAGGTGCGCGGGTTGAAGAGCATCAGGAGCTCCTGGGGGTCGAGGGTGTTGAGGACTCGGCGAACGGAGTTCAGCGAACGGAATTCAGCAGACAGAGTTCAGCGGTCGGAGTTCAGAAGACAGATTTCAGATAACAGATTTCAGACTCTGTTATCTGAACCCTGTTCCCCGCCACCCTCCCGCTCGCCCGCGAGCCGACGCAGCGTGGCGAGCACGTCGTCGAGCCAGGCGAGGGTCATCCGCTCGTACTCGATGCCGCCGCGCAGCACCACGTGCTGGAGCTCCTGCCGGGTGTCGAGGGCGGCGAGGTCGGGGAAGTCCCGCTGCTCGCCGTGGAGGTAGCGGGCGAGCAGGGCAGCGTGGCTTTCGCGGTGCCGCTCGACCTCGGAGACCAGCGCGGCCGGGTCGTCGAAGGCGGCGGCGCGGATCTTGACCGCGAGTTCGTGCCGTACGGTCTCCGGCTCGACCGGCTCGCGCAGCCAGCCGGCCAGTGCCGCCCGGCCCGGTCCGGCCGCCGAGTAGACCTTCTTGTCCGGCCGGCCGTCCTGCGCGACCTCCTCCGCCGCGATCCAGCCGTCCGCTTCCATCCGCCGCAGCACCCGGTAGATCTGCTGGTGGGTGGCGGTCCAGAAGCGTCCGATGGAGCGGTCGAAACGCCGGGCCAGCTCGTAGCCGGAGCCGGGCTGCTCCAGCAGCGAGACGAGGATCGCGTGCTCCAGTGCCATGCCCGCATCCTGCTATGCAACGAGTTGCATAGGCAATGGGCCCTTGGAGTGTTGAGACACAGGTCACCGGCGTGATCGGATGGTTATCGATCATTCCCGACTATCGGGTGCAAAACGGTAGAGAAGCGCCAGAATAGGTACGGGGCAAGCCCCTTCCCTGGTCCGAACCACATGGAGGTGGTATCGGTGGCAACCCATATGCCGACGGGCATGGAGCACCACCCGGACATCGTCGAACTCCGGGAGCACTACGAGCGGGTCACCTTGACTCCCCGCGCCCAGGGCGTCGAAGCCCTGGCCGTACTGGCCGGCCTCTTCCTGGCGGCATCGCCGTGGATCGTCGGATTCAGCGCCTTCAGCACCCTGACCGTGACCTGCCTGATCGTGGGTCTGGCCTACACGGCGCTGATGGCCGGCTACGGATCGGCCTACGAACGGACGCACGCGCGGGCCTGGGCGGCCACCGCGCTCGGTGTCTGGACGATCCTCTCCCCCTGGGCCGTCTCCGGGTCCGTCGCGCTCGGCAGGAACATCGTCACCTGCGTCATCGCCGGTGCCGTGATGTTCCTGCTCGGCCTCGCGGCGATCTCGATGGCCACGATCACAGCGAACGGAGCAGCGATGCGGCTCGGCCGGGCCGGCCGCGCCAAGGGCTGATCTTCCCCATTGGCCCGTGTCCGGGGCGCGGAGGGCGCGAGCCCGCCGCGCCCCGGCGCGCGTCCGACGGAAACGCCTGCGGCTGCGGAAGTTCGACTGCGCAAGCGCCTACGGGTGCGTCATCCGCAGCACATCCAGCGCCTGGTCCAACTGCTCCTCGGTGAGCCTGCCCTGCTCGACGTACCCGCGCTCCAGCACCACCTGACGGATCGTCTTCCGCTCGGCCAGTGCCTGCTTGGCGACCTTCGCCGCCTCCTCGTACCCGATGTACCGGTTCAGCGGCGTCACCACCGAGGGCGAGGACTCCGCGTACTCGCGGGCCCGTTCGACGTTGGCGGTGATGCCGTCCACCGTCCGGTCGGCCAGCAGCCGGGCGCTGTTGGCGAGCAGCCGCACCGACTCCAGCACGTTGCGGGCGATCACCGGGAGCATCACGTTCAGCTCGAAGTTGCCGCTCGCGCCGGCCAGCGTCACCGTCGCGTCGTTGCCGACCACCTGCGCGGCGACCATCAGCACCACCTCGGGCAGCACCGGGTTCACCTTGCCCGGCATGATGGACGAACCTGGCTGCAGGTCCGGCAGGTTGATCTCGCCGAGGCCGGTGCGCGGGCCGGACCCCATCCACCGCAGGTCGTTCGCGATCTTGGTGAACCCGACCGCCACCGTGCGCAGTTGACCGCTCAGCTCGACCAGCGCGTCCCGCGCGCCCTGCGCCTCGAAGTGGTCCCGGGCCTCGGTCAGTGGCAGGTCGGTGGCGCGGGCCACCTCCTCGATGACCGCCGCCGGGAAGCCGGGCGGGGTGTTGATGCCGGTGCCCACCGCCGTTCCGCCGAGGGGCAGTTCGGCGACCCGGGGGAGCGTCGCCAGCAGCCGCTCCCGTCCGTGCCGCACCTGCGCCGCGTAGCCGCCGAACTCCTGGCCGAGCGTGACGGGCGTGGCGTCCATCAGGTGGGTACGGCCCGACTTGACCACCTGCGCGAACTCGGCCGCCTTGCGCTCCAGCGACTCCGCCAGGTGCTCCAGCGCCGGGATCAGGTCGTGGGTGACGGCGGCGGTCGCGGCGATGTGGATCGAGGAGGGGAAGACGTCGTTGGACGACTGGCTCGCGTTCACCTGGTCGTTCGGGTGGACGGGCCGTCCCAGCCGCTCGCCGGCCAGGGTGGCGATCACCTCGTTGGCGTTCATGTTCGAGGAGGTGCCCGAACCGGTCTGGAACACGTCCACCGGGAACTGGTCGTCCCAGCGGCCTTCCGCGACCTCGTCGGCCGCCGCCGCGATCGCCCCGGCCGTCTCCTCGTCCAGGACCCCGAGGCGGGCGTTCACCCGAGCCGCGGCCGCCTTGATCCGGGCCAGCGCGGCGATGTGCGCGCGCTCCAGCCGCTGGCCGGACACCGGGAAGTTCTCCACCGCCCGCTGAGTCTGCGCCTGCCACTTCGCGTCGGCCGGCACCCGCACCTCGCCCATCGAGTCGTGCTCGACCCGGTAGTCCTGCGACTTCTCCCGCTCGTCACCCATCGCGCGCTGCACCTCCTGTACGGGCCCGCTCGGCCCGGTCACGGGTCCACCGATCCGCCGATCCGGTACTGATCCGCCGATCCGCTGACTCACCGATTGATTCACCGATTGATTCACCGATCACGACAGCCGCGCGCGGGCTCCGGGTATTTCCACCCGGGGCCGAGTGATCCGCCGGTGATCCACCGGTGATCCGCCGGCGGCGCCGCTACAGCCGGGTCAGCTCGGCCCGGACCAGTTCGCCCGGCTCGGTGCCGGCCTGGACGACCGGCGACCCGTCCGCCGCCCAGACGCCGGAACCGCCCGAGCTGTCCGGGCACACGCCCGTCGGCCCCGCGCTGGTGGACAGCACGACCTGGACCCCGTGCGCGGTGGAGCGGGCCCGGCAGTGGGCATCCCGCCGCTCGGCCTGCGCGGCGCCCGGGCCGTACAGGGTGGAGGCGACGTAGGCGTCGATGCCGAGCGCGGCCGTCTCCTCGGCGTGGGTCGGGTCGGCGGCGTCGGCGCAGATCGCGAGGCCGAGGCGCAGGCCGTCCAGCTCCAGTACGACGGGCTTCTCGCCCGGGGCGAAGCGGTCGGGTTCTCCCTCGCCGTGCAGGCGCATCTTCCGGTAGACGACGGTGGCACCCTCGCCGGTGACCGCCAGGGTGGCGATGGCCTCGCGTCCGTCCGCCTCCGCGACCGGCGCGCCGACCAGGGCGAGGGCGCCGGTGGCGGCGCAGGCCTCGACCAGCGGGGCGAGCCGAGGGTCCGCCGGGTCGACGGCGGGGGCGGCCAGGTCGTAGCCGGTGAGCGACAGCTCGGGGAAGACCACCAGGCGGGTCCCGGCCGCCCGGACGGCCTCGGCGTGCCGCTCGACGTTGACGGACACGGTGTCCGGGCGGCCGGGCTCGGCGCAGGCCGGCTGGGCGACGGTGACGGTCAGCGACGCGGACGAGGGCAAGGCGGGGCTCCGGGCGGGTGGGAGTCGGTGGTCAAGATCAACCTATGCGTGCCCGGAGGAGCCCGGCAAGGACCGGCTCTGCGTGCCGGGCCTGGCGGCCGACCGGCGGTGGCGCCACGCGGAGGCCGCCCCCGCGGCGCCGAGTTGAGGGGCGCTGCAGGGGCGGTCCGCAGCCGTTTGGGCCGTGATCACTCGAAGGAGTGAGATCCCGGCCGGATCACTTCAAACGGTCGTACGGCGCTTCGTACGCTTCTGACCGGGGCCGGGCGGACACCGGCCCGCCCCGGAACGCCGCAGCACGGCCCGGGGGGACACCGGCGCAGGCGCAGGGGGCGGACCAGGATGACCGCAGGACACGGTGTGAACGGCGGAGCGGGCGGGGCGGGGAACGAGTCGGGGAGCAGCCGGGGGAGAGGACTGAGCAGGCGGCGGTTGCTCGGCGCCTCGGCGGCACTCGGCGGCGCGGCCTGGCTGCTGCGCGGCACCGTCGGCCCGGACAGCGCCGAGGCCGCCACACCCGTACCGCCCGGCCTGCCCGCCGGCGCCGAACTCTTCCAGCGGGTCTTCCAGAACTGGTCCGGCGAGATCCGCACCGACCAGCTGTGGACCTGCGCGCCGCGCACCCCCGAGGAGGTCCCGGCGCTCGCCGACTGGGCGCACGCCAACGGCTGGCGGCTGCGTGCCACCGGCTACCGGCACACCTGGGCGCCGCTCACCGTCGCCAACGGGACCCCGGACAGCGCCCGCGTCCTGCTCCTGGACACCAGCCGCCACCTCACCGCGCTCACCGCCGACTCTCCCACCACCGTCCGGGCACAGACCGGCGCGAGCATGGAGGCGCTGCTCGCCCACCTGGCCGACCGCGGCCTCGGCCTGACGGCCTGCCCGGCCCCGGGCGACCTCACCGTCGGCGGCGTGCTCGCCATCGGCGGCCACGGCACGGCCGCCCCCGCGGCCGGGGAACAGCGGCCGGACGGGCACGGCTACGGCTCGGTCAGCAACCAGGTGGTCCGGCTCACGGCCGTCGTCCTCGACCCGGCCACCGGTCGCTACGCGCTGCGCACCTTCGACCGCGCCGAGGCCGACAGCGCCGCCCTCCTGGTGCACCTGGGCCGGGCCTTCCTCACCGAGGTGGTGCTGCGGGCCGGGGCGGACCGGCCACTGCGCTGCGTCAGCCGACTCGACATCCCGGCCACCGAGTTGTTCGCCCGTCCCGGCAGCGGCAGCGGCGGTGGACTGCTCGGAGGGCTGCTGGGCGGCGGCGGTCCGCGCACCCTCGCCGACTTCGTCGAGCGCGACGGCCGGGTCGAGGCGATCTGGTTCGCCTACACCGAGTACCCGTGGCTCAAGACCTGGACCGTCACCCCGACCAAGCCGCTCGCCTCGAAGGCCGTCGACCAGCCCTACAACTACCCCTTCTCGGACAGCGTTCCGGAACCGGTCGCCCAGCTGGCCGGGCAAATCGTCAGCGGAGCCTGGGGATCGGCCCCGCTGTTCGGCCAACTCCAGTACCTCGTCGCCAAGGTGGCGCTCACCGGCGACCTCACCGACGTCCTGCTCTCCGGCGGACTGCTGCGCGACCTGCTCACCGGCGACCTGATCACCCACCTGCTCGCCGGCGGCCTGCGCTCCGACCTCTGGGGCCCCTCGCGTACCCTGCTGCAGTACGTCCGGCCCACCACGCTGCGGGTCACCGCCAACGGTTACGCGGTCCTGGCCAAGCGCGCCGACCTGCAGTGGGTGGTCAGCGAATTCGCCGCCTACTACCGGCAGTTGCTCGGCGAGTACCAGGCCAGGGGCGAGTTCCCGGTGAACGGCGCGGTGGAGATCCGGGTCACCGGCCTGGAGGACCCCGCGTACTCCGGCGTCCCCGGCGCCCGGCCCCCGCTGCTGTCCGCGCTGCGGCCGCGGGCCGACCGGCCGGAGTGGGACACCGCGGTCTGGCTCGACGTGCTCGCCTTCCCCGGCACCCCCGGCCTGGAACGCTTCGCCCGGGACCTGGAGCAGTGGCTGCTGCGCACCTTCGACGGCACCCGGGCGGGCGTGCGGGTCGAGTGGTCCAAGGGCTGGGCCTACACCGCCGACGCGGCCTGGTCCGACCCGGACCTGCTCGGCCGGGTCATCCCCGACAGCCTGCGCGCCGGGGGCGGGCCGGGCTGGGACGAGGCGGTCGCCGTGCTGGACCGGTACGACCCGCACCGGGTGTTCGGAAACCCCTTCCTGGACGGGCTGTTGAAGTAGGCAGGCCCCGGGTCGTCCGGGGGAGGAGGGCGGTGGTTCGTCAGATGTGCTCCATCACGATCACCGCGAGGGTGTCCGGTACGAGGGCGCGGAACAGGTGCGGGGCGTCGCCCGGGTAGCTGATGTAGTCTCCCGGGCCCAGCTCGACCGGTGCCTCGGTCGGGCCGACCAGGGCCCGGCCAGAGCCGATCATCACGTGCTCGACGGTGCCGGGCATGTGCGGGTCGGAGGCCCTGGTCTCGCCGGGCTGGGCCTCGATCCGGTAGATGTCGCGCCGGGCGTTCGGCGGGCAGGAGGAGAGCACGGTGGCCGCGTAGTTGGCCTGCTCGGAGTGGGTCACCGGGCCCTCTCCGGCCCGGAGCACCTTGACCGTCGGGCGCGGCGGGTCGACCAGTCGGCTGAAGGGCACGTTCAGCGCGACCCCGAGCGCCCAGAGCGTCTCCACGCTGGGGTTGCCCGCGCCCGACTCCAGCTGCGAGAGCGTCGACTTGGCGATGCCCGCGCGCCGGGCCAGCTCGGTCATCGACAGGCCGCTGCGCTCGCGCTCGCGCCGGATGGAGGCGGCGATCTGGCCGATCAGCTCCGTGCCGGAGCCGTTGGCGCCCGTGGGCTGGGCGGTCTGGTCACTCATGTTCGCCACTCACGCTTTCTCCCGGCTCCCTCGTCGGGGTCGGTCGGTCGGTCTTCGGTGGTTGGTGCCGTTCATGCTGCCACGGCCGTCCGCGGCGGCGTTCGTTCGTTATGTCGGCCTCTTTGTTCGCCTTGACGAACTGTGGGCGGCAGGTTCACTCTGGTGGACATGCGTTCGCTTCTCCGAACACTGGAACATGCCACTGTCCGTGACATCGCCCTGGTCTGCCTGGCCGACGCCTTGGTCGGCGTCTCCTTCGGCGCGATCAGCGTGTCCGGCGGTCTGCCCCTCTGGGTGCCGGTCGCCCTCTCCGTCCTCGTCTTCGCGGGCGGCTCGCAGTTCGCGGCCGTCGGCGTGGTGCTGTCCGGCGGCGGCGCGCTCGCGGCCGTCGCCACCGGGCTGGTGCTCAACGCCCGGCTGCTGCCGTTCGGGTTCGCCGTCGCCGATGTGCTCCAAGGCCCGTGGTGGCGAAGGCTGTTCGGGGCGCACATGCTCACCGACGAGAGTGCCGCCTTCGTGCTGCGGCAGCGCGACCCGCGGCGGCGCCGGGCGGTGTTCTGGATCTGCGGGGTCTCGCTGTTCGTGGTGTGGAACGCCGCGGTGCTGCTCGGCGGGTTCGCGGGTGGCCTGATCGGCGACACGGACGTGCTGGGCCTGGACGCGGCCTTCCCGGCGGTGCTGCTCGCGCTGGTTCTGCCCTCGCTCGCGGACCGCGGGACTCGTACGGCGGCGGTGGCGGGCGCGGTCGTGGCCGTCGCAGCCACGCCGTTCGTGCCGGCTGGGGTGCCCGTGCTGCTCGCCCTGGTCGGGCTGCTGTTCGCGGGTCGGCCGGGAGTGAAGGAGACGGCGGGGCCGGAGGTGGCCGTCGTGGCCGTGAAGGAGGACGTCCGATGATGCCGCTCTACGCCATCCTGCTGCTGGCGGTCGGGACGTACGCCTACCGGGTGGCCGGTCCGCTGCTGGGGCACCGGCTCGCGCTCTCGGATCGGCTGCGGCACCTGCTGGCCGTCGCGGCGGCGGTGCTGCTGGTCGCGCTGGTGGCGACCGGCGCGCTGACCCAGGGGCACGGCTTCGCGGGGTGGGCGCGCCCGGCGGGGGTGTTGGTCGCCGGGGCGCTCGCCTGGCGCAGGGCGCCCTTCCCGGTGGTGGTCGTCGCGGGTGCGGCGACCACGGCGCTGCTGCGGCTGTGCGGGGTGGCGTGACGGCGGGCGGCAGCCGGCTGGCGGCGAACAGCTGACAACTTTCAGCGAACAGATGACGGATTTCGAAATCTGTCATCTGTTCACTGTTGTCCGTTCGCCGCCACCTGTTCGCCGCCGCCGCGCGCCCCGCCCGCGCCGGTTACTCCTCCGTCAACCGCTCCGCCTGCACCTCCGGCCGTTTGCTGTCCCACAGCATCTCCCACACCTTGAACACGCAGTGGTAGTCGCGCATGCTCCCCTGCGAGATCAGCAGATAGGTGTCCCCGTCCCGGAGGAGCGTCCTCCGCCGGCTGCTCATCGGGTGATCCGGGGTGTACGTCGGCACGATCCGGCGCAGCTCCGCGACGGCCTCCTCGCGGGTGCCCTCGACCTCGCCGAGAACCTTGTTGCCCCAGGTCCGGTCCCTGCCGATGCCGACCGTCTCCTCGACCACCAGCGCCCAACGCGCCATGTTCCGCCTCCCCGTGTCCCCGTGTCGCTTTCCTCACGCCTTCGCGTCCGTCCGACGCCCGGCCGCGTGCGCGATACTCCCGGTACCCGGCACCCGGCCGACCACCGAACATCCGGCATATTCCGCCATATTCCGCCGAGAGTACAAGGAACTTCAATGACGAAGCCGCCCCGGATCGACCCGTCCGACCTGCTCGCCGTCGGCGACCTCCTCTCCGACGAGGAGCGGCTGATCCGTGACACCGTCCGCAAGTTCACCGAGGAGCGGATCCGCCCGCACATCGGCGACTGGTTCGACCGCGGCGTCTTCCCGGCCCGTGAACTCGCCCCCGAACTCGGCGCCCTCGGCGTGCTCGGCATGCACCTCGACGGCTACGGCTGCGCGGGCGCCGACGCGGTGGCCTACGGGGTCGCCTGCATGGAGCTGGAGGCGGCCGACTCCGGACTGCGCAGCTTCGTGTCCGTCCAGGGCTCCCTGGCGATGCGTTCGATCCACGCCTTCGGCTCCGAGGAGCAGAAGCAGCGCTGGCTGCCCGGCATGGCGGCCGGCGAGCTGATCGGCTGCTTCGGCCTCACCGAGCCCGACTTCGGCTCGGACCCGGCCAACATGCGCACCCGGGCGGTCCAGAAGGGCGGCAAGGGCGGCGACTGGGTGCTGTCCGGCAGCAAGATGTGGATCACCAACGGCAGCATCGCCGACGTCGCCGTGGTCTGGGCGCAGACCGAGCAGGGCGTGCGCGGTTTCCTGGTCGAGCGCGGCACCCGCGGCCTGACCGCCACCGACGTGCACGGCAAGCTCTCGCTGCGCGCCTCGGTCACCAGCGAGCTCGCCTTCGACGAGGTGGTGCTGCCCGCCGACGCCGTGCTGCCCGGGGTCACCGGCCTGCGCGGACCGCTCTCCTCCCTCAACGAGGCCCGCTACGGCATCCTCTGGGGCACCGTCGGCGCCGCCCGCGACTGCTACACCGCGGCCCTCGACTACGCCAAGAGCCGGATCCAGTTCGACCGCCCGATCGCCGGCTTCCAGCTCACCCAGCAGAAGCTGGTCGAGATGATGCTGGAGGTCGAGAAGGCCTACCTGGTGGCGCTGCGGATCGGCCGGCTCAAGGAGGAGGGCGCCGCCCGCCCGCCGCACATCAGCTTCGGCAAGCTCAACAACGTCCGCACCGCGCTGGAGATCGCCCGCAGCGCCCGGACCGTCCTCGGCGCCAACGGCATCACCACCGAGTACCCGGTGCTGCGGCACGCCAACAACCTGGAGTCGGTGCTCACCTACGAGGGCACCAGCGAGATCCACACCCTGGTCCTCGGTGAGGCCATCACGGGCGAGTCCGCCTACCGCTGACGGCCCGTCCACCCCGTCGACCAGCGGAAATCCGGTAGCCGGGCCCGTCGCGGCCCGGCTACCGTTCCCGCCATGAACGGCCAGAGCACCGGGACGACCCGGACGCCCCCGACCACCACCCTCTGGCGCCCCACCGGGCCCGAGGAACTGGCGCTGGTCGAGGCCGCCGACTGGCGCGCCTGGCCGCCGAGGCTGCCCGAGCAGCCGATCTTCTACCCCGTCCTCAATGAGGACTACGCGATCCGGATCGCCCGCGACTGGAACGTGCCCGCCTCCGGCGTCGGCTACGTGACCCGCTTCAAGGTCGAGACCGCCTTCCTGGCCCGCTACCCCGTGCAGCAGGCCGGCGGCCGGACCATCCTCGAACTCTGGGTGCCCGCCGAGGAGCTGACGGAGTTCAACCGGCACATCGTCGGCCGGATCGAGGTCGTCCACGAGTTCCGGCCTCAGCCGTGACACCGCGCACGGGCACAGCGCGTACGGCCACGGCGCGTTCCGGCGCGGCCGGTACGGATGCGGTGGGGCGGGTCCTGCTCACCTCCGCCCAGCGCACCAGCACCACCACCCTGCTCGCCGAGGCCGCCGCCCGGCGCGGCCTGACCATCGCCGCCCTGGACGGCCCGGGCGCGGTCGGGCGGCTCACCGGGCGGCCCGTCCACTGGTACGGCGGCCCGCTCGCCGCCGCCCGGATCGCCGCGCCGCTCGGCCTCGCCCTGCTCGAACCCGAGGACGACTGGCTCGCCCGCCTCCCCGAGGAGTTCACCCGCCGCCGGATCGAACTCACCACCCTTGCCGAGGCCTGGACGCTGCGCCACCCCGTCTTCGTGAAGCCGCCCGCCGACAAGTCGATCCCGCCCGCCGTCTACCCGGACGGCTCCCGGCTGCCCCGTACCGGCGATCGGATCGGCCCCGACACCCCCGTCCTGGTCAGCGAACCGGTGACCTTCGCCGCCGAGTACCGGCTGTTCGTCCGCGACGGCGAGGTGCTCACCGGTAGCCGCTACGCCCGCTTCGGCCGCCTCGACCCGGCGCCGCTGACCGACGGGGCCGCCGCCTTCGCCCGCCGCCTGCTCGACGCCGTCGGCGACACCCTGCCCAGCGCCGTCGCCCTGGACGTCGGCCCGGTCGCCGACCCGTACGACCCGGCCGAGCACTGGGCCGTGGTCGAAGCCAACCTGCCCTGGTTCGCACACTGCTACGCCGCCGACCCGGAGCGGGTGCTCGACGTGGTGCTGCGCGCCGCCGGACCGGCCGCCGAACTCGCCGAGGCCGACCGCCGCTTCGTCCGCCCGCCGGCCGACGGCCGACGGCCGACCGAAAGCCGGCCCGACCGACGGCTGACCGAAAGCTGACGTGACGGGCGACCGGCCACCTCCTGACACCTCGCGGACACCCTCCGTTCGACAGGGCGACGCCGATCGGTACGGCGGGCGGTGAAGCATGGCGCGGTCGGCGGCGCCCTCGGCGGGCGCGGCCGGGTGCGCACCACCGAAAGGAAGCCCCGCCATGTCCCCAGCCCAGTGGCCCCGCCCCCGCGTGCTCGTCGTCGGGATCGACGGAGTCCGCCACGACTACCTGGCCGAGGTGGCGATGCCGCGCCTCCAGGAGGTCGCCGAGGCCGGGTTCCTGGTGCCGGTCACCGTCGCGGACACCACGCCCACCATGTCCGGGCCGTGCTGGGCCACCATCGTGACCGGCGTCGAGCCCGCCAAGCACGGTGTCTGGGGCAACCACCTGGGCGGCAACCGGCTCGACGTCTTCCCCGACTTCGCCACCCGCCTCAACCGCGGCGACCGTCGCCGCACCTTCGTCGCGGCCGGCTGGGACCCGCTGATGATCAACGAGTCCGGCGGCCCGCTCTTCCGCGCCCCCGGCCGGCTCTCCTACATCGCCCCGGCGGAGGACACCCCCGAGGCCTGGGAGACCGTCGACGAGGAGGTCACCCGGGAGGCCGTCCACGTCCTCTCCACCGCCGACCCCGAGGCCTCCTTCGTCTACCTCGGAGCCGTGGACGAGACCGCCCACTTCCTCGGCTGCGGCGAGGAGTACCGCGCCTCGATGCGCACCGCCGACGAGCGCCTCGGCCGTCTGCTCGACGCCGTCCGCGGCCGGGCGAGCTACGCCGAGGAGCAGTGGACCGTCATCGTCGTCACCGACCACGGGCACGTCGACGCCGGCGGCCACGGCGGCCGCAGCGTCGAGGAGCGGACCGCCTGGGTCGCCTGCGCCGGCCACGACATCCCGGCCGCCCCGCCCAGCGGCGAGATCCGCCACCCCGACGTCGCCGCCCAGGTGTACGCCTCCCTGCTGCGTCCCATCGACCCGCACTGGACCCTCGACGGGCGCCCCTTCCCGGTCGCCCGGCCGGTGTCCGCGACGGTCTGACCTGCCGTCGCACCGTCCTACGGGCCCTTCGGGGCGCTCCGTCCCCCCGGGTGCAGCAGGCCGGACTGCGACGGGCCCGCGATTGAGTCACGCTCGATCGCGGGCCCGAACGGCCCGTACCTCGGGGACCGGGCCGCCGGACATACGCCTGAAGGTGGAGACGGTACCCCGTGGGTTGGGTGCAGGATCGCGACCTCGTGGTGACGATCCGAAGGGGCGGTCCGGGCCAGGATGGATACACCCGGACGGCGGACCGCTCCGCCGGACGGTCCGGACGGGCCGAGCGCGGTCACTCCGGCAACCGACACATCGGCACCGGACACGGAGAGGGAAGTCGGGTATGAAGGGCATCGTGAGCAAGGTCGCGCTGGGAGTCGCGGGCACCGGCATGGCCGTTGCCGTGGCCGCCGTGGCAATCGGCCCGCGGGTGTCCGAGTGGTGGGACGGGCGCCATCAGGAGCAGGCCTCGTACGAGAGCGGGTCCCAGGCCAAGGCCGACCGCCGTTCGATGCCCGCCTGGCTGCCCGACAACGCCTCCTCGGTGAAGTACGTGATGTCCACCTCGGGCGACGACCGCCTGCTGCGCGCCACCCTCCCCGAGGGCCGGCTGCCCGCAGGCTGCACCGCCGGGCTGCCGGGCAAGGGCCCGCACCCGGTGCCGCTCTCGCTCAAGGCGGGCTGGTTCCCGGAGAACATGGCGACCAAGGCGAGCGGCACCTGTGGGTACTACAATGTGACGCTCACCGGCAACCAGCTCTACGCGTGGCAGGACGGCGCGACACTGCAGGCGGCCCTTCGCGCCGAGCACGTCGCCAAGCACTGAGGGTGCTGACCGGGCGCTGATCCCGGATCAGCCGTCCTGACCAGGGAGTGGAACGGCCCGCCGGGCACCGGAAGGTGCGGGCGGGCCGTCGTCGTGCGCGTGTCGAGAATCGTGCGCGCGCCGCGATCGACCGGTGGGCGGATCCGCCCGGGCGCACCCCTGCTGTCGTTCCCCCGCCGGGCTGCGACAGGACGGATCGCGAACGAACCCACGTCACCGCGTCCGTTAGGAGAGCCATGCCCGGCCCGACCGTCGGCCCCGCCGACGACACGTCGACCGCTCCCGCATCGACCGTACCTGCATCGACCGCCCCGGCATTCGGCACCTCGCCCGTCGTGGGCCGGGCCGGTGCCGGCCGGGCGATGGTCGCGGTCCTCGGCGGACTCACCGCGCTCGGCCCGCTCACCACTGACCTCTACCTCCCCGGTCTGCCGGCGATCGCCGAGGACCTGGCGGCCGAACCGGCGGCCGTTCAGCTCACCCTCACCTTCTCGATGTTCGGGGTCGCGGCCGGTCAGCTGCTCTTCGGACCGCTCAGCGACCGCTTCGGGCGCCGACCGCCGCTGCTGGTGGGGCTGGTCGTCTACACCGTGTCGAGCGTGGTGTGCGTGGTCGCCCCCAACCTGTCGGTGCTGATCGCCGCCCGCTTCGTCCAGGGCGCGGCCGGGTCGGCGGGGCTGGTCATCGGGCGCGCCGTCGCCCGGGACCGCTTCCAGGGCGTGGCGATGCTGCGCTTCCTCGCCTCGATCGCGCTGATATCCGGGCTGGCGCCGATCCTCGCCCCGATCGTCGGCGCACAGCTGTTGCGGTTCACCTCGTGGCGCGGCACCTTCGGCGCGCTGACGGCGCTCGGGCTGCTGCTCGCTCTGGCCGCGTTCGGCGCGCTGCGCGAGACGCTGCCGCCGCAGGCCCGGAACGGCGGCGGGGCGGGCGCGGCGCTGCGCACCATGGGGCGGCTGCTGCGCCGACTTCCCTTCCTGGGGCTGGCGTTGACCAGCTCGCTGTCCTTCGGTGCGCTGTTCGGCTACATCAGTGGGTCGTCGACGGTGCTGCAGCACGTGTACCAGGTCTCGCCGCAGACCTACAGTCTGCTGTTCGGGCTGAACTCGCTGTCGATCGTGGTGACGACCCAGCTGAACGGGCGGGTGCTGGCCCCGCGCTTCACGGCACGGGCGCTGATGCTGGGCGGGCTCGCCACGGCGGTCGCGGCGGGGGTGGCGCTGGTGCTGCTGACAACGGTCTGGGACTTCGGGCTGGCCGGGTTCTGCCCGCCGCTGTTCGTGCTGATGGGCAGCCTCGGGGTGGTCCTGCCGAACACGGCGGCCCAGGCGTTGAGCCTGGTCGAGCCGCAGGTCGCGGGGACGGCCTCGGCGCTGCTGGGCACCGGCAACTTCCTGTGCGGCGCGCTGGTCGCGCCGCTGAGCAGCCTCGGCGGACGGCCGTCGGCGGTGCTGCTGGCGGTGGTGGTGCTGGGGTGCGGGGTGCTGGCGCTGGTGGCGTACGTGACGATGTGCCGGCCGGTGCGGCTGCGGGCCGTGGCGGGGTGACGGCTTTCGGCGAACAGATGACGGCTGACAGATGTGGAAATCTGTCAGCCGTCATCTGTTACACGTCAGTCGTCAGCCCGCAGCCACTAGGAGATCGAGAAGTCGTCTCCGTAGACATCGCCCTGCCCGTACCAGCCGTGCAGGTACACCGTCACGGCGCCGGAGGCGCCGGTGGTGAAGGGGACGGACAGCTTGGTCCAGCCCGAGGAGTTGGCCCAGGTGCTCCCGGTGGCACCGCCGCTGACGCCGATGTAGGCGTAGTTGCCCTGCACCCAGCCGCTCAGGGTGTAGCTGGTGTTGGGCTTCAGCGTCACGGCCTGGGTGCATTCGCCGGTCTGGCTCGCGCCGGGTGCGGCCTGCAGCGCGTAGGAGCCGGAGTGGACCGGGGTGGAGACCACGGCGCCGCCGCTCCGGCAGGTCCACGGGGCCAGGCTCCCGGTCTCCAGGTCGCCGTTGGCCAGGCCGGTCGACGGGGCCGTCCCGGTGACGGTCAGCGAGTAGGTCGCGGTGTGGGTGCCGGAGGGCGCGGTGGCGGTCACGGTCAGCGGGTAACTCCCGGGCGCCACCGCCGAGGTGGTGGCGATGTTGAGCGTGGCGCTGCCGCCGGCGGTGACGCTGCCGGGGGTGACGGTGGCGGTGACGCCCGCCGGGGCGCCGCTGACCGAGAGGTTGACGCTCTGCGCCGATCCGGCGGTCACCGTCGTCGCGATGCTCGCCGAGGTGGACGAACCGGCCGCCACCGTACCGGAGTTCGGGTGAGGCGTGACGGAGAAGTCGTTGGTCACCGTCGAGCCGCTGGTGAACGGCGCGAAGACGTGGCTGAAGTCCCAGGTGTTCTGGGCGATGCCGGAGCAGGAGTCGTCCCCGCCCTTGCCGACGCAGCCGCCGTTGTCGCGCTGGAGCGCCCAGAAGGACAGGGTGTTGATGCCCTTCGACACCGCCCAGTTGTACACCGTGGTGGCGTTCGCCACGGTGAAGGTCTCGGCCGCTCCGTAGTCGTCGATGCCGACCATCTCGGTGATCCCGATCGAACCCCACAGCTGCGCCGGGGTCTTGGACGGGTAGAGCTTGGCCAGCTGGTTGTACAGGCCCTGCGCGGAGGTCTGGGTGTCGGCGGCCATGTCGTGGGTGGCGCCGTCGTAGTAGTCGAAGGTCATCATGTTGACGACGTCGATCCGCGCGTTGTTGTTGACCGCGTTGCGCAGCACCGCGAGGCCGTTGTCGGCCAGCCCGCTGGTGGTGGTCGGCAGCGTGTAGGAGAACTGGACGTTGCGCCCGTTGGCGGCGGCCCAGTCCTGCACGGTCTTGATCGCCTTGTTGCGGCGGTCGATCCCGGCCGTGTTGGTCAGCGAGTTGTCCTCGACGTCGAGGTCGATCCGGCTGATGTCGTAGGTGGTGACGAGGTTCTCGTAGGCGGCCGCGATCTGGTTGACGTCGGTGCAGCTGTCGGCCAGTTCGGTGCCGGTGTTGTCGGCGGTGTAGCCGCCGAAGGAGGGGATCACGTCCCCGCCGTTGGCCCGGATGGTGGCGATGTCGGCGCCGAAGGTCGAGGAGGAGACCGGCTTGGAGGTGTCGCCGTTCCAGTACGGGGTGCAGGAGCCCTTGGTGGCGGCCTGCAGGAAGGCCATGGTCAGGTACTTGGCGCCGGACTGCGCGGCCAGCGTGGCGGGACTCTGGCCCGTCCAGGACTCGAAGTAGGGGGCGAACACCCGACTCGGCAGCGGGGTCGCGGCCTGGGCGGTGCCCGTCCCGGCGGCGACCAGGCCGGCCGAGGCGGCCAGGGTGGCACAGGCTGTCAGCGCGGCCTGGACGGTTCTGCGAAGACGCATGGATTCTCCAACGGACGTGGTGGGGTAGGGCGTTGGGGCGGTCAAACCGGGCCGGGGCGTCGGCGGCCGTGTGGGAGGCGGCCGCGCGGACCCTGGTCCGGGAGTCCGGTGCGGACACAAGGGCGTACGGAACCCGCCGACTCGCGTGGAGGCGGGCGACGGTGCGAACGTGCGCACGCCGTACGGGGCGGGGGGTGGAGCGGAGCAGGGCAGGGCGGTGCCTCAGCCGCCGGTGGTCACACCCCCACAGTGCATCCCGGTCGGATCGACATGCTTATGTTTGGACTAGACCACTGGTCTGTCAAGAGTCCTGACTGCTCGTCAGCATACGGCCCCGGCCGCCGAACGGACCGGATTGGCGACCGGGGTGGCGGGGAGGGGCCGTTGGGCAGTGCGGCGCAGGTCGCCCGGTGTCGGTTCCACCAGTCGCAGGGCGGTGGTCTCCTGGTAGCGGTGCGGCGGCGTCAGCTTGTCGACCGCATCGGTCAACCACGCGTCGTCGCCGAGGAGTTCCGTGTGCCGCTCACGGGCGACGTGCATGGACGTGAAACGGAGCAGCAGGATGTGGCGGGCGGGGTGTCGGGCGCGATGGTGGGTGAACCGCGCTTCCCGGTCCGCGAACGCCGGTGGCCGCGCACCCGGCGGGCGGGGCGCGGCCACGGCTGCCCGGAGCTCAGGACGCCGGGCGGTTCGGGGTGCGGATCGCGCTAGCGCGGCGACGGGCAGAGCGTGGTGCGCAACGCGTCGTTGATCTTCGCGGCGGTGTCGGGGCCGAAGCCCTGCGGGTGGTCGGGCGAGGTGAAGTGCTGGTTGGCCAGCTCGATCAGCTTTGCCTTGTCCTTGGGGAACTGGTACATCGACTGGCACTGCTTGCGGGCCTGTTCCACCACCTGGTCGGGCTTGCCGCCGACGATCGCCGGGTCGATGGCGTTCAGCGCGGCGACCACCTTGCCGGTCAGGTCGGAGTCCGGCTTGGCGGGCAGCCCGGCATCGGCGGGCGGTGCGGGCTTGGCCGGGGCAGACCCGTCCGCACCGGGCGAGGAGCCCGCAGGCGCGGCCGTGGCGCCGGGCGCGGCGGTGGTGCCGTCGGCGGTAGCAGACGTGGAGGGCGCGGAGGTGGCGGGCGTTGCGGCGGCCGAGCTTGTCGAGGCGTCGGAGGGGGTGGCGGCGACGGTGGTGGGGGAACCGGCCGCAGCGGTGGCCTTGCCCGAGCTCGATCCCGAGCTGGAGCAGGCAGCGAGGCTCACCGCGGCGAGTGCCGTGAGGGTGGCGGCGAGGAGACGAGTGCGCATGGCGCCACACTGTCATGTTCGCGGCGCCGAAGGGAAGGTCCCGCCTGACGGTGAACGGCGGACGGTGAACGGCGGACGGTGAACGGCGTGCGGTGGACGGCGGCCCGGAGGCCGATGCCTCCGCGCCGCCGTTCGCCGTACGACTCGGTCGCCGTGCGGGTCGTCAGCCGAGCCCGTTGGCCTTCAGCCAGTCCTTGGCCACCGCCGACGGGTCCTCCTTGTCGATCGCGACGCGCTTCATCAGCCCCGTCAACCCGGCGGTGTCGAGCTTGGCCGACACCGCGTTGAGCGCCGCCGTCGCGGTGGCGTCCACGCCCGCCTTGTTGACCAGCGGGGTGATGTTCTGCGCGCCGAAGACGTTCTTCGGGTCGGTCAGCGGGACGAGCTTGTACTGGACGATCTTCGGGTCGGTGGTGAACACGTTGCCGACCTGGATGCTGCCGTCCTTGAGCGCGTTCGCGGTGCTGTCGGCGGTGGGCTTCCACTCCTTGAAGGTGAGCCCGTAGACGTCCTTGAACTGCTGCTCGCGGCGGGACTTGAACTCCGGCTGGCCGCCGATGGTGAACTCGCCGGCCTTGGCGGTCAGGTCGGAGATGCTCTTGAGGCCGTACTTGTCGGCGGTCTCCTGGGTGACGCTGAGCGAGTCCTTGTCCTCGGCCGGCGAGGAGTCGAGGATCGCCAGCGAGGCGGGCAGTGTCTTGGTCAGCGCCGCGTTCACGTCCTGGGTGGTGACGGCGGTGGCCTTGGCGTCCAGGTAGGCGAGCAGCGCGCCGTTGTACTCGGGCAGGACGGTCAGGTTGCCGCTCTGCAGTTGCCCGTAGAGCACCTCGCGGCTGCCGATGTTGAACTTCTCCTCGACCTTGACGCCCTTGGCCTTGAGCGCCTGCGAGTAGATCGAGCCGAGTAGGACGTTCTCCGGGAAGTTCGCCGAGCCGACGACGACCGTCGACCCGGAGCCGCCGCCGGCCGCCGTGGCGCCCCCGGAGGCGGTGGTGCCCGCCGCGGCGGTCGACCCTCCGTCGAGCGGGTTGCTGCTGGAGGAGCCGCAGGCGGTCGCGCCCAGGGCGAGCGCGGTGAGGGTGCCGAGGAGGACGGCACGCCTGCTTCTCTTCAATGTCGACATGGTGACAGTTGTCCTTCCGGGGCGGATGGGAGAGGAGGGTTTCAGCGGGCCCGGCGCTGGGCGCGCATCCCGGGCGGGAGCGCGAACCGGGCGAGCAGGGCGAAGAACAGCTGGGCGCCGACCGCGAGCAGCACCACCAGCAGCGCGCCGCCCACGGTCACGGCGTACTGGCGGGTGGCCAGGCCGTCGATGACGTAGCGGCCGAGGCCGCCCAGCCCGACGTAGGCGGCTACCGTGGCGGTCGCGATCACCTGGACGGTCGCGGTGCGCCAGCCCGCCAGCAGGGTCGGCGCGGCCGACGGCAGGCAGACCTGGAGGAGCACCTGGGGGTGGGTCAGCCCGATGCCGCGCGCGGCGTCCCGGACGTCCGGGTCGGTGCCCCGCACCCCCTCGACGGCCGCCACCAGCAGCGGCGGCGCGGCGAGCGCGACCAGCGGGATCAGCACGGCGGTGTCGCCGACCCCGCCGAGCAGCACCGCGAGCGTCACCAGGCCGAGGGTGGGCAGGGCGCGGGCGGCGCCGGCCAGCGCGGTGACCGCGGTGACGCCGCGCCCGGTGTAGCCGATCAGCAGCCCGAGCGGCACGGCCAGGACGGTCGCGAACAGCAGGGCCTCGCCGGAGAGCAGCAGGTGCTCGGCGACCCGGTGCACGATCGAGTCCGGGCCGCTGCGGCGGTCCGGGGCGGTGAAGAAGTCGCTCAGCCAGGTGAGCCAGTTCACGAGCCCGCCCCCTTCGCCCGGACGGCCCACGGCGCGAGCAGCCGCCGGGCGGCCACCAGCAGCAGGTCGACGACCAGTGAGAGCACGGCGATCAGCACGATGCCGGCCGCGATCGGGGTCGGGAAGGTGCGCTGGAAGCCGTCGATGAACAGGTAGCCGAGCCCGCCACGCCCGACCAGCGCGCCGACACTGGCCAGCGAGATGCTGGACACCGCGGCGACCCGCAGTCCGGCGATCAGGTACGGCACGGCGGCGGGCAGTTCGACCGAGGTCAGCCGGTGCCACGGCCCGTACCCCATCGCGGTGGCGGCCTGCCGGACGGACTCCGGGACGGCGCGCAGCCCGTCCACGGTGGTCGGCAGGAGGACGGCGAGGGCGTAGAAGGTGAGCGGGATCATCACGGTCGCCTGGGTGGCGAGCCCGGTGTAGGGGATCAGCACCACGAACACGGCCAGCGAGGGCAGCGCGTAGACGATGTTGAACACGGCCGCCAGCGGCTGGTACAGCCGGGGGAACCGGGCGCAGGCCAGGCCGAGCGGGACGGCCAGCAGCAGGCCGATGAGCACCGGGAGCAACGAGATCAGGGCGTGGTCGGCGAGCAGGTGGCCGAGGTAGCCGAGGTGGTCGCCGATCCAGTACCAGCGGACGATCGGTTCATCGTCCACCGTCGGCTCCGTCCGTCCGGTCGGTGCTGAGGGTCTTGCCGCTGTCCGGGGTCCTGCCGGTGCCGGGCGTCTTGCCGGTGCCGGGCGTCTTGCCGGTGCCGACGGGCTTCTTGAGGGCGTCGGTGGTCCGGTCGGCGGGCGCGAGAGCGGCGAGGATCGCCTCGCGGCTCGCGGTGCCCGCGGCCCGGCCCTCGGCGTCCAGCGCGACCGCGACCCCGGCGGGGGAGAGCACGGCGGCGTCCAGGGCGGTGCGCAGGGTGTCGGTGTCCGGGCGGTATCCGGCCACCGGCTGCAGCTCGGCGGTGACGGCGGTGCGGTCGATCCAGCCGATCGGGCGGAGCTCGTCGTCCAGGGCCAACTCCCAGCCCCCGTACCGGATTCCCTCGCCCACCGGGCGCAGCGGGACGGCGGTGGCGGGGCGCAGCCCGAGGCCGCGCAGGCCGCGGTCGCGGCCGAGGAAGGCGGCCACGCCGTCGTCGGCGGGCGTGGTCAGCAAGGTGTGCGGGTCGGCCAGCTGGGCGATCCGGCCGTGCTCGCGCAGCACCACGACCTGGTCGCCGAGCCGGACGGCCTCCTCGATGTCGTGGGTGACGAACAGCACCGTCTTGTGCAGTTCGGACTGCAGCCGCAGCAACTCGTCCTGGAGCCCGGCGCGCACCACCGGGTCGACCGCGCTGAACGGCTCGTCCATCAGCAGCACCGGCGGGTCGGCGGCCAGCGCGCGGGCCACGCCGACCCGTTGCTGCTGGCCGCCGGACAGCTGGAACGGGTAGCGCCTGGCGGTCTCCGGGGCGAGTCCGACCAGTTCCAGCAGTTCGGCGGCTCGGGCGCGGGCCCTCTTGCGGTCCCAGCCGAGGAGGTAGGGGACGGTGGCGATGTTGTCGATCACCTTGCGGTGCGGGAAGAGCCCGGCCTGCTGGATCACGTACCCGATGCCTCGGCGCAGCTTGGCGGGGTCCAGCTGGGCGACGTCGGTGTCGTCCAGCAGCACCCGGCCGGAGGTGGGCTCGACCATCCGGTTGACCATGCGCAGCAGCGTGGTCTTGCCGCAGCCGGACGGTCCGACCAGGACGGTTATCCGACCGGTCGGGACCTCCAGGTCCAGGCCCTCGACGGCGATCGTGCCGTCGGGGTGGCGCTTGCCGGCGCCCTCGAATCTGATCACGGGGTGTTTCCTCGTCAGGGCGCCCCGGGGAGGCGGCGCCTGTGTCGTTCGGTCGTTCGGTCGGGTCGTTCGTGTGACGGCGGGTCCAACCGCCCGGGCGTTCGTCCGCCCGCGTGGCTGCCCAGCTTCGGACCGGCAGAAACTCCGATCAGACTATGACCTGCATTATCTCCTGTCCGTGATTTACCGTCCGGCACGCGCCGTGGAGCCCGGCTCAGGCCTGGCTTGAGCCCCTTCTCCCCGCCCCTGTCGGGGGCTCGACGTCAGCCGCCCGGACGGGTCGGCAGCCCGGCAGCGGCCCAGCCGACGAAACCGCCGTCCAGGTCGGTCGCCCGGTGCAGCCCCAGCTCACGCAGCGAGGCGGCGGCCAGGCTGGAGGCGTAGCCCTCGGAGCAGACCACGATCAGCTCGACGTCGTAACCCGAAGCCTCGGGGATGCGGTGACTGCCGGTCGGGTCGAGCCGCCACTCCAGGACGTTGCGCTCGATGATCAGTGAGCCGGGGATCTCACCCTCGGCCGCCCGCTGCGCCGCCGGACGGATGTCCACCAGCAGCGCGCCCGCCAGTTGGGCCAGGTGCGCCTCCTGGGCGCGGGGGCGGTGGACGCCTTCTCGGGCCCGTGCCACCAGGTCGTCGATCGTGGTCACCACTGCTCCGGTCCTTCCTCCGAGGTACGGACGAGCCCGCCGGCCCGCAGATCGTAGTGCGCCATCGAGCTGAGCGGGGGCGAGTAGGCGTGCAGGGTGACGGCCGGGCCGGAGGCGGTGTTGCGGACGTCGTGCACGTAGTCGGGGCCGAAGGCGCGGGCGGTGCCGGCCGGGACCCGGCGGATCAGCAGGCCCTGATCCGGGCCGCCGAGGGACAGCTCCTCCAACTCGCCGAGCGCGACGGTGAACGCGCCGCGCGAGCCGCCGTGGTCGTGGAAGCCGGTGGACTGACCGGGCAGCCAGCTGATCAGCCACACCTCGTGGTCCTCCCCGGTCACCAGGCGCTGGTACCAGCGCTCCTCGGTGGAGAGGCGGACCAGGTGGATCCACTGCTCGGGCTGCTCGGCCAGCTCGCGGACGATGCTCCGCAGGGAGTTCGGGGTCAGTGGAGCGCGGGCGCGCGCGGTGGTGGGTGTCTCGGGGGTGTGCGTCGGGGTCTCGGAGACGAGGTCCAGGCTCATGGGGCGTCCTCGGGTGCGGCGGGAACGTCGGCGGGGTGCGGCCGGGTCCGGCGGCTGCGGTGGTGCCCGGCGGGCGCGAGTCGGCGGAGCGACCCGGCACGACCGGGCACGGCACGCACGGTGCCGTCGGGCGAGGCGGAAGTACGACAGGAGTCAGAACCGCGGGTACGGGTGCGCGGCTCGGGCCCTGGCAGACGTCACAGGGCGGGACCGGCGGGGAGGAGCAAGGTCAACAGGCACAGATGGAACTCGCCTGGCGTCGCAGATCGACGTGCAGGCGGCAGACCAGAGTGGCGCCGGAGTCCATGCACCGGATCCTTTCCGAGCCGGTCGGACGAAGTCAAGCCGGGGCGCCCGTCTGTTGCGCCCTGTTAACTCTCGGCAGGACGGCGCGGAGCCAGGGGAGCCGCGGCCGACGGCGCCGCAGCCGAGTGCTCGGACGGAGCCGAGGACGCGCCGCCCGACGCCGAGGACGCGCTGCCCGGCGCCTGTGCGGGGACGGGCGCCGCGGAGTCGTCCGCGGCGTCCGACAGGGCCTGCTCGATCACCGGCCCGGCCTGCTCGCCCAGGTGGCGGCCGAGCGTCTGGTAGGCGTCGAACTGCTGGTGGTTGAACCACTGGTCGCTGGTGCCGTCGTTCGGGAAGGCCTGGTTGGCCACCGCGTAGGAGTGCAGCTCGTAGGGCATGTCAGCGGTCAGCACGGCTTGGAGGACGATCAGTGTGCCGTGCCGGTCGGATTCCGGGAGGCCGTCGGTGCGGGGGTAGCGGATGTCGCCGGTGATCACCCCGCGGGCGGAGAGCCGGTCGGAGAGCTGGGCCGCCAGCCCGCGCAGGGGCGCTCCGCCGCCGTCCCGGTCGGCGGTGGCGCTGCCCGGGATCAGCAGCTCCGGCCGGTGCAGAGTGATCACGATGCCCAGCTCCTCGCGGGCCAGCGTGATCGCGGCGGCCAGGTTGGCCGCGTAGCCCGAATCCCCGCTGGCGTCGATGCACACCGCCGTCCGCACCCGGTGCCGCAGCAGCTCGACCAGTCCGAGGTTCTCGTAGTGGCCGCCGTCGGTGGTGAGCAGGAAGCGGTCGTCCGCGGGGAACCGGCCGGTCAGTTCCCGCAGCTGGTAGGGGAGTCGGCGGACGGCCGGCTGCCCGGCGCGGCGCCAGTCCGGGGTGCCGGACCAGGCCGGCCCGAGCACCGCGGGGTTGGGCAGCCACGTCCCGAGCCGGGCGTTGGTCACCGCGAACAGCCCCTGGTAGACGCGGGATTGGCGCCCCATGGCGGAGGAGAAGGCGGCCCCGGAGACGGCCATCGCCGACTGCACGGTGAGGTCCCGGGCGATGTGTCGCCGGGTGCGCCGCTCCAGCAGGTCGGTGCGGGCGTACCCGACGTCAGGACCGCCCACGTAGTCGTGGGAGAGCGAGAAGGAGACCGCCCGACGGCCCGGCGGCGTGCGGGAGTTGCCGGAGAGGTTGGCCGCCGCCGAGAAGATCACCTGCGGGAAGTCGGGGTGCCGGGCCGCGTAGTGGCTCAGCCAGGTCTGCTCCCGGTAGAAGTCGTACCCGCGGGCGAACGACCGGCCGCCGTCGGTGACCCGGCGGACCGCGAACGCGGAGGCCAGCCGCAGCCGGTAGAACGGGTGCAGGCTCATCCAGGTCTGGTCGAGGTTGAGCCCGACCGCGGCGAGCACCAGCGGCAGCAGCACCTGCACGGCCGTCGGCCAGGCGTACCCGGTGGCGACCGCCCAGCCGAGGGCCAGCAGCGCGCAGGCCGTCAGTGTGGTGAGGGCCGCCCAGACCACGATGTACTGCGGCAGGTTGGCGGTCAGGCCGCCGCCGAGCCGGCCGGCGCCGCGTAGCGCCCCGGCGAACGCGGCCGCGCCGCTGCGGATCGTCCGGCGGTCGCGCCAGAGTATGCCGAGCAACAGGGCGAGGTAGCTGAGCACCACGGTCAGGCTGAGCCCGGCGCCGGTCAGCCGCGGACCGGCGGCCAGGGCCTGTTGGAGGCGGACGGCGCCCCAGGCCAGCCCGGGGACCGCCAGCACCCCGACGGCCAGCAGGGCGGCCAGCGCGAGCGCGGCGGAGTAGAGCCGGTGCAGGGTGCGCGGCAGCAGTGCGTGCCAGCCGAGTGGCGGGAAGGCCAGCAGCCACAGCAGCCAGCACCCGGCCGCCGCGGCCAGCAGAGCGGCGAGGGCGGCCAGCGCGGGCGTCCGGAAGACCAACTCGCCCGGCACGGCGCCCGTGTGGCGCAGACCGACGGCCGCCAGGGCGTGCAGATCGGTGAGTGGGGCGGCGCGGTAGAAGCGGCTGAGTCCGAGGCCGAGCACCAGAACGGCGGCCAGCAGCAGGGTGAGCGCCGACAGCACGCCGCGCAGCAGCGTCCCGAGCGCGACCAGCCACTCGCCGGCGCCGTCGGCGATGAACTTGCCGTGCCGACGGAGGTGGTCCTCCTCCGGGGAGCCGGGCTCCAGCACGGTGTCGGCCGTCAGTCCCGAGACGGCGTGCACCGGGCTGCCGGGGGCGGAGTCGCTGAGCGCGAGCTGCAGCGCGCCCACGGTGTACCCGCCGCCCGAGACGGAGACCAGGTACCGGGCCCGCTTGAGCCATGGGCGCAGCGCCTGGAGCGCGCCGAGCGTGACGCAGGCCGAGCGGATGCCGCCGCCCGAGGCGCAGAAGCCCAGCTCGGCGGGCTCGCGGCCGGGCGGCACCCGCGCGGCGTCGCGCCAGTGGGTGTGGGCGTCGGGCGGCCCCTCCGCTGACTGCCCGCCGTCCCCGTCGTACCGGGCGTCCCCGTCGTGCCGGGCGGCCGTCGGCCAGGGCGGGATCAGCGCCGGGCGATTCGTCTCGTCCGTCTCGACCGAGGGCTTCGACGCGGAGGACCGCAGTCCGCGCACCGCCCGCGCGGCCGTCACCAGCAGCACGCCCGCCGCCGCCACCCCGGCCGGCAGGAGCAGCAGCCACGCGACGGTGGCGAGCGCGGCCGCGACCGCGAAGGGGGTGTCGGAGCCGTGGTGGTCGAGCGCGACGCGCAGCAGCAGGCTGCCGGTGAGGTCGCAGCCGGCCGCGAGCAGACCGGCGCCGCCGACCGCCAGCGCCAGGGCGCGCCCACGCCGCCGGCCGAACACGTACCGGCCGAGCAGCGCAGCGGCCACCAGCGTCAGCCCGTACCCGGCGACCGGCCAGAGCTCGGCGCGCAGGGCGGCCGTGTAGTCCCCGGTGCGCCCGCCGACCAGCGCCTCGGCGGCGGTGCGGGAACCGGCCAGCCGCAGGGCGACCTCCCGCACCTGCGGCGCCTGGCGGTGGTGCAGCAGCCAGCCGAGGACGAGCGGCAGCACCGCACCGAGGGCGAGCAGCAGGCCGGCCCAGGCGGGCAGGGCGGGCGCCCGCCCCGCCGCCACCGGACCGTCGCCCACGGCCGTAGCCGAAGCACCCTCGGCGTGCGCCGCACCCGAAGTACCCGCCGTATCCGAAGCACGCTCCGCGCGCTTGCCGAGCGCTGCCATCCGCACCACCCCCTTGGGCCCGATGCCACCCCGTGTCGTCGCCGTGCCGTCGTTCGATTCGCCTGCCAGATCCCCGAGTTCACGACGCCAGGCGCCGATGTGGCGGCCCGTCGTGACGCCCATCGGCGTGTTACCCGCTGGCGGCGGATTCCGCACCCCGGGCGCTCGCTTTCACTCGTATGAGTAAGGAGCGCGCGTGCGGGGTAGATCAGCGTTTCATCCCACCCAGGGCCACCCGCGTGTCCGCGCAACAAGATCGCCCCAGACGCGTTACCGCCAACGTATTGTCAGGCCACCAAGGCCAGGCCTACCGTCTACAGATCGCTTTCTACGCACGTAGACCCCTGCGGTTCCCTGTGCGGACCGCAGGAGAGACCCGCCCCGTCAACCCTCAGACCGCGGGCCCGACCGCACGGCCGGACCGCGGAGTTGCGGAGGTACCCATGTCGCAGATCGTCCGTGCCGCGCTCGTCCAGACCCGCTGGACCGGCGACCAGGAGAGCATGATCGCGCTCCACGAGCGGTACGCCCGGGAGGCCGCCGCCCAGGGCGCGCAGATCATCGGCTTCCAGGAGGTCTTCAACTCCCCGTACTTCTGTCAGGTCCAGGAGCCCGAGCACTACCGCTGGGCCGAGGCCGTCCCGGACGGTCCGACCGTGCGCCGGATGCGGGAACTCGCCCGCGAACTCGGCCTGGTCATGGTCGTACCGGTCTACGAGGAGGAGCAGACCGGCGTCTACTACAACACCGCCGCCGTGATCGACGCGGACGGCAGCTACCTCGGCAAGTACCGCAAGCACCACATCCCGCAGGTCAAGGGCTTCTGGGAGAAGTACTACTTCAAGCCCGGCAACCTCGGCTGGCCCGTCTTCGACACCGCCGTCGGCAAGGTCGGTGTCTACATCTGCTACGACCGCCACTTCCCCGAGGGCTGGCGCGCCCTGGGCCTGGCCGGCGCGCAGATCGTCTACAACCCCTCCGCCACCAGCCGCGGCCTGTCCGCCTACCTGTGGCAGCTCGAACAGCCCGCCGCCGCCGTCGCCAACGAGTACTTCGTCGCCGCCATCAACCGGGTCGGCACCGAGGAGTACGGCGACAACGACTTCTACGGCACCTCCTACTTCGTGGACCCGCGCGGCCAGTTCGTCGGCGACGTCGCCTCCGACAAGGAGGAGGAACTCGTCGTCCGTGACCTCGACCTCGACCTGATCGAACAGGTCCGCCAGCAGTGGGCGTTCTACCGCGACCGCCGGCCCGACGCCTACGGACCGATCGCCGAGGCCTGAGGAGCACCGCGATGACCACCCGCGACCCGCAGCAGCGCACCGTCGTCCGCGGCGGCCTCGTCATCACCGCCACCGACGAACTCCACGCCGACGTCCTGATCGAGGGCGAACGCATCGCCGCGCTGGCCGCCACAGGCAGCGCCGCCGCCGAGGCCTGGACCGCCGACACCGTCATCGACGCCACCGGCCACTACGTGATCCCGGGCGGCGTCGACGCCCACACCCACATGGAGCTGCCCTTCGGCGGCACCGCGGCCTCCGACACCTTCGAGACCGGCACCCGCGCCGCCGCCTGGGGCGGCACCACCACCATCGTCGACTTCGCCGTCCAGCCCGTCGGCGGCTCGCTGCGCGAGGGCCTGGACACCTGGCACGCCAAGGCCGAGGGCAACTGCGCGATCGACTACGCCTTCCACACCATCGTCTCCGACGTCAACGACGCCGTCCTGAAGGAGATGGACACGCTCGTCGACTCCGGCGAGTCCACCTCCTTCAAGCTGTTCATGGCCTATCCCGGCGTCTTCTACAGCGACGACGGCCGCATCCTGCGCGCCATGCAACGCGGCGCCGCCAACGGCGGGTTGACCATGATGCACGCCGAGAACGGCATCGCCATCGACGTCCTGGTCGAACAGGCCCTCGCCGCCGGGCACACCGCCCCGCGCTACCACGGCGAGGTCCGGCGCGAACTGCTGGAGGCCGAGGCCACCCACCGGGCCATCAAGCTCGCCCAGGTGGCCGGCAGTCCGCTCTACGTGGTGCACGTCTCCGCCGCCTCCGCCCTCGCCGAGCTCGCCCAGGCCCGCGATGCCGGGCTCAACGTCTTCGGCGAGACCTGCCCGCAGTACCTCTTCCTCTCCACCGACGACCTCGCCGAGGAGGGAACGGACGGCTTCGAGGGCGCCAAGTACGTGTGCAGCACGCCGCTTCGGCCCCGCGAGCACCAGGAGGCGCTCTGGCGCGGGCTGCGCACCAACGACCTCCAGGTGGTCTCCACCGACCACTGCCCGTTCTGCTACGTCGGGCAGAAGGAACTCGGCCGCGGCGACTTCTCGAAGATCCCCAACGGCCTTCCCGGCGTGGAGAACCGGATGGACCTGCTCCACCAGGCGGTGGTGGACGGGCACATCAGCCGGCGGCGCTGGGTCGAGATCGCCTGCACCACCCCGGCCCGGATGTTCGGACTGCACCCGCGCAAGGGCACCATCGCGCCGGGCGCCGACGCCGACCTGGTCGTCTACGACCCCACCGCGGTGCAGACCGTCTCCGCCGCCACCCACCACATGAACGTGGACTACTCGGCCTACGAGGGCCGCCGACTCACCGGCCGGGCACGGACGGTGCTCTCCCGCGGCACCGTCGTGCTGGACGACGGCAGCTGGCTCGGACGGGCCGGGCACGGCGCCTTCCTGCGCCGCGACACCTGCCAGTACCTGACCTGAACCCCTCCCTCGCCCGCCCGGGGCCGTGCGGCGCACGCCGGCCCCGGGCCGCCCTCCCACCCCTCCCGGAGCCACCCATGGACATCGGCCTCGTCCTGCAGACCGACCCGCCCGCCCGCCTGCTCATCGACCGGATGATCCGCGCCGAACGGGCCGGGTTCAGCCACGGTTGGACCTTCGACTCCTGTGTGCTGTGGCAGGAGCCGTTCGTCATCTACAGTCGCATCCTCGCCGAGACCGAGCGGTTGACCGTCGGCCCGATGGTCACCAACCCCTCCACCCGCACCTGGGAGGTCACCGCCTCCCTGTTCGCCACGCTCAACGACATGTACGGCAACCGCACCGTCTGCGGCATCGGCCGCGGCGACTCCGCCATGCGGGTCGCCGGACGCCGACCCGCCACCCTCGACCGGCTCTCCCACGCCATGCACGCCATCAAGGAGTTGGCCGAGGGGCGCACCACCGAGGTGGACGGCACCGAGATGCACCTGCCGTGGGTGGGACCCGGCGCGACGCTGCCGATCTGGATGGCCGCGTACGGCCCGAAGGCGCTCGCACTGACCGGACGTCAGGCCGACGGATTCATCCTGCAGCTGGCCGACCCGTACCTCACCGAGTACATGGTCAAGGCGGTCCGGGCCGCGGCCGCCGAGGCCGGCCGGGACCCGTCCTCGCTCACCATCTGCGTCGCCGCCCCCGCGTACGTCACCGCCGACGACTCGCCCGCCGCGCTGGCCCACGCCCGGGAGCAGTGCCGTTGGTTCGGCGGAATGGTCGGCAACCACGTCGCCGACCTGGTCAGCCACTACGGCGAGCACTCCGACCTGGTGCCCGAAGCACTCACCGACTACATCAAGGGCCGCCAGGGCTACGACTACAGCCACCACGGCCGGGCCGGGAACCCCGACACGGCCTTCGTCCCGGACGAGATCGTCGACCGCTTCTGCCTCATCGGGCCGGTGGAGGCCCAGCGTGCCCGGCTGGCGGACCTCCGCTCGCTCGGCGTCGACCAGTTCGCCGTCTACGCCATGCACGACGCGGTCGAGTCCACCATCGACGCCTACGGAACGGACGTCATCCCCCACCTCTGATCCCTTCGCGCAAGACGGGAGTTGCCCATGGCCGACACCGCGACCGGCGGCGGACAGCGGCAGCACCCCGACGGTCGGGTCGAACTCGACCCGGCCGACCGGGTGTTGCCCCCCAACGGCTTCACCAGCGACGACCTGCGGCCGGTCCCGGTGCGGCGGCGCACCTGGACCACGTACAACTTCCTGGCGCTCTGGGTCGGCATGGCCCACAACATCCCGTCCTGGACGCTGGCTTCGGGCCTGGTCGCGATCGGCATGGACTGGAAACAGGCAGTGCTGACCATCGCGCTCGCCAACCTGATCGTGCTCGTCCCCATGCTGCTCACCGGGCACGCCGGCACCAAGTACGGCATTCCCTTCCCGGTGTTCGCCCGGGCCTCCTTCGGGCTGCGCGGCGCCAACCTGCCCGCGCTGATCCGGGCGGCGGTGGCCTGCGCCTGGTTCGGCATCCAGACCTGGATCGGGGGCGAGGGCATCTTCCTGCTGGCGGGCAAGCTGTTCGGCGAATCCTGGGGCACGGCGTCGGAGTTCGGCGGGTACCCGTGGACGCAGTGGCTCTCCTTCCTGCTGTTCTGGCTGATCGAGATGGCCATCATCGCCCGCGGGATGGAGACGCTGCGGCGCTTCGAGAACTGGGCGGCGCCGTTCGTCATCGTCGGCGCGCTCGCCCTGCTGGTGTGGATCTCCGTCAAGGCGGGCGGTCTGGGGCCCCTGCTCTCCCAGCCCTCCCGACTCGGCTGGAACGGCGGGTTCTGGAAGGTCTTCTTCCCGTCGCTGATGGGGATGATCGGTTTCTGGTCGACCCTGTCGCTGAACATCCCCGACTTCACCCGCTTCGGCGGCAGCCAGCGGGCCCAGATCCGCGGCCAGGCGCTCGGCCTGCCGACGACGATGACGCTCTTCGCGCTGCTGTCGGTGCTGGTCACCTCGGGCTCCGAGGCGGTCTACGGTGAACCGGTGTGGGACCCGATCAAGCTGGCCGCGAAGATGGAGAACCCGGTCGCCGTCCTGTTCGCGCTGCTGACCGTCCTGGTCGCGACGCTGTCGGTGAACATCGCCGCCAACGTCGTCTCCCCGGCCTACGACCTGGCCAACCTGTTGCCCAGGTTCGTCAACTTCCGCACCGGGGCGCTGATCACCGGTGTGGTCGGGATCGCGATCTTCCCCTGGAAGCTGACCGCCGACCCGCACGTCTACATCTACGTCTGGCTGGGCGTGGTCGGTGGCCTGCTCGGGACGGTCGCCGGGGTGCTGATCGCGGACTACTGGGTGGTGCGCCGCACCCGCCTCCAACTCGTCGAGCTCTACCGGCCGTTCGGCGCGTACTGGTACGCCGCCGGGTGGAACTGGCGGGCGGTCGCCGCACTGCTGGTCGGCGGCCTGCTGGCGGTCGGTGGCTCGTACTCGGCCGTCGACGGGCACGGGGTCAAACAGGGTCCGTTCCCGGTGGACGGGGTGGTCCCCTTCCTCAAGCCGCTCGCCGACTACGGCTGGGCGGTGGGCTTCGCGGCGGCGTCGGTGCTGTACCTGGGGCTCAGCGCGGTGTCCGGCGGGTGGCGGCGCGCGGGCGCGGGGCGCCACGCGGCTGGCGGGTGATCGGCGACCGGGATGGCGGCCGTGGTTCGGAGGTGGACGGCGCACCGGAAGGGCGCTACGCGCGGACCGGTCGGCTCGGGACGGGCGGCTCGCGCGCGCCCCGCCCGGACGGCGGAACCGGGCCCGCGGGAGGCGGCGTCCTTCGGGGCAGGGCGGGCGGACGGGGCCGTCGCGCCGCGGACGGGAGGATGGACGGATGAGCGTCATCGCGTGGATCGTGCTGGGCCTGGTGGCAGGCGCCCTGGCCAAGCTGCTGCTGCCCGGGAGGGACCCGGGCGGCCTGATCGTGACGACCCTGATCGGCATCGCCGGCTCCTTCGTCGGCGGCTGGATCGCGTCGCACTTCCTGCACAGGTCGATCACGGCGCGCTTCTTCGACGGGCCGACCTGGGTGTCGGCGATCGGCGGCGCGCTGGTGCTGCTGATCGCCTACCGACTGCTGTTCGGCAACTCGCGGCGCTGACCGTCGAGGTGTCACCGATCTGACGGGCCGGCCCCGGGGGAGGGGCCGGCCCGCACGTGTCGCCGCGCGGCGCCGTTCGGCTCAGGGCCCGGTCGACACCTCGGTTACCCAGTCCGGCAGCGCCTCGCGGGCCGCGAGCCAGGCGGGCGGGACGTCCGCGAGTCCGGTGCGGGCGGCGACCACCCCGGCGGCGATGGCGCAGGTGGTGTCCATGTCGCCGGCGCCCTCCAGGGTGTGCCAGATCGCCTCGGGCAGCGAGTCCAGGTGCCCGGCGGCGGACCAGAGGGCGAACGGGACGGTGTCCGGGGCGGAGATCATCAGCCCCGAGCCGAGTACGGCGGCGGCGTGCCGGACACTGGTGTGCCCCGGCATCCGGGCGGCGATCCGCAGACCGGAGCGGACCTCGCTGTCCGGCAGTCGCCCGGCCACCTCGCTCAGCAACTCGGCCCGGCCGGGCGGGGTTTGCCCCCGGCTGCGGACGGCGAGCGCCGCGGCGAGCGCGACCGCCACCGCCCCGGCGACCGCCTCGGGGTGGAAGTGCGTGGTGAGCGCCTGGAGTTCGGCCTGCCGGACCGTCTCGTCCAGGTCGTCGGCGAACCAGGCGCCCAGCGGGGCGACCCGCATCGCGGCGCCGTTCCCGTACGAGCCCTGACCCTCGAACTGGCCCGAGGTGATGGCGCGCCAGTCCCCGCCGGAGCCGATCCCGCGCAGCACCCGGTGCATCGAGGGACCGTACTTGCGTGCGTACTCGCGGGTGTACTCCGCCGCGAACTCCTGGGCCAGCGCGTCCTGTCGGACCTCGCCGCGGGTAGTCAGGTGGCGGACCAGCACGAGGGCCATCGCGGTGTCGTCGGTCCAGTGCCAGGGCGCCGGGCGGGCCAGCCGGGCGGCCAGGGCGGCGGAGGTCTCGTCGGCCGGGACCGAGAACCAGCGGTCGCCGAAGGCGTCGCCGAGGGCGAGCCCCCGCAGACTGTCCAGGACCGGGCCGGCCGCACGCATGTCATCCTCCGAGTGAGATCAACTGTGTGCGGCAGTCTGCCCGACGGCCGAGGCGCCGGCGACCGGATTTCACTCCGGGCGCCGGCGCCTGGATCTGACGATGTGCGTCACTTCGCCTTCAGGCCGCCGAGAACGAGCTTCCAGACGGCCTCGAAGCGCTCGTCCGCGATCGGCTCGGACCAGGTGGGCGCGTAGGCCGGGTCGTGGAAGGGGGCGGTGGCGTCGAAGACCGCGCGGGAGGTGGTGAGGACGTGGGCGAGCTTGAACTCCTTGCCGTCAATGCCGTCCTGGACGATCTGCGCGATCTGCTTGACCAGGGTGTCGATGTGCGCCGCCACGGTGCCGCTGTTCTCGTCGACCAGCACCATGTAGGTGGCGAACAGCTCCGGATCGTCCAGCGCCTTCTTGCGCTTGGCCGCGAACAGCGTGCTCAGCCAGCGCTTGAGGCGCTCGGCCGCTCCGCCGGCGTCGATCGAGATGGTCTCCAGCTCGTGGTGCGCCTGGTCGAGCCAGCGCTGGGTGACCGCCTCGCGCAGGGCGGCCTTGCTGGGGAAGTGGCGGTAGACGCTGCTGTGGCTGACGCCGAGTTCGCGGGCGACGTCCACGACGGTGGCCTTGGCCGGGCCGAACCGACGCAGGACCTCCTCCGCCGCGATCAGGATCTGCTCGGCGGTGAGTGCGGTGTCCGTGGTCACGGGGAGGGCCGTCCTTAGGGTCGTGCGGTCAGGTGGTGCGGAGGTTTCCGCTGGTCAGCGCTCGCTGTCCAGGTTCGCCATCTGCGCGGCAGCGTACCGGTCGCCGGCGGCGGCACCGGCGGGGACGGCCGCCTCGATGGCGGCGAGGTCCTCTGTGGTCAGCGTGACGTCCAGTGCGCCGAGGGCCTCGGTCAGGCGCTCCCGGCGACGGGCGCCGACCAGCGGGACGATGTCCTCGCCGCGCGAGGCGGCCCAGGCGATGGCGACCTGGGCGACGCTCGCGCCCTTGGCGGTGGCGATCTGGCGCAGCGCCTCGACGAGCGTGAGGTTGTGGGTCAGGTTGTCGCCCTGGAAGCGCGGGCTTTGGCCGCGGAAATCGGTGTCGGCCAGCGGGCGGTCCTGGTTCCAGTGGCCGCTGAGCAGGCCGCGGGAGAGCACGCCGTACGCGGTGATGCCGATGCCGAGTTCACGGGCGGCGGGCAGTACGGCGGCCTCGATCGAGCGGGAGAGCAGCGAGTACTCGATCTGCAGGTCGCTGATCGGGTGGACGGCGGAGGCGCGGCGCAGGGTGTCGGCGCCCACCTCGGACAGGCCGATGTGGCGGACGTAACCGGCCTTCACCAGGTCGGCGATGGCGCCGACGGTCTCCTCGATGGGCACCTTGGGGTCGAGGCGGGCCGGGCGGTAGATGTCGATGTGGTCGGTGCGAAGGCGGCGCAGGGTGTAGGCGAGCGCGGTCTTGGTGGCCGCCGGGCTCGCGTCGTAGCCGAGCCACTGGCCGTTCGGGTCGCGCTGGGCGCCGAACTTCACGCTGATCTGCACGCTCTCGCGGTCGCGGCCGCGCAGCGCCTCGTGGATCAGCAGCTCGTTGTGGCCCATGCCGTAGAAGTCGCCGGTGTCGAGGAGGGTGATTCCGGCGTCCAGGGCGGCGTGGATGGTGGCGATGCCCTCGGCCTCGTCGGCCGGGCCGTAGAGGTCGGACATGCCCATGCAGCCGAGGCCGAGGGCGGAGGTGACGGGCCCGGAGGTGCCGAGCGCGCGCTGTGCGGGGCGGGTGGTCGAGGCCATGAGTACTCCAGGGACGGGTGTGGCGCCGGGTGGCGCGGGTCGTGTGACCCGAGTCTCACTATGGCATGACGGCGAACAGATTTCAAAATCTGTTCGCTGTCGTCTGTTATCTGAAATCTGTCGATTGTCATCTGTTCGGATCGGGCTCCGGCGTGAGGGCAAGGGCAGGGGCGGCGACGGAGGCGGGCGAGGTCGGGACCGGGGTCGGGACCGGGGTCGGGGTCGGGACCGGGTCCGCGGCCGCGGCCGGCGCCCAGTCCTCCCGTCCGCCCGGCGAGCGCAGCAGGTAGGCCCGGGCGGGCGGCAGGTTGCGCCATACCGTGCGCTCGCCCAGCCCGTACGTCGCCTCGAAGCGTCGCAGCAGCCGCACCACCACCCGGTGGCGGGCGCTCCGGCGGGGCCCGGAAGCGAGCGCGCGTGCCGTCGTGGTGCCGAGGTAGCCGAAGTAGGTCAGCTCTCCGCCGGGCGCCAGCAGCCGTAGGTAGAGGTCGAGGAGGTCCCGGACCTGGGTCGGCTCGAAGTTCGTGAACGGCAGGCCGGACACGATCACGTCGTACCGCTCCTCGGGGCCCGGGGCGGCCCCCGCGACCTCGGCCCCCGCGACCTCGCCCCCCGCCTCCGGCAGCTCCTCCACCCGGCAGGCCGAGAGTCGCAGCCCCACCCCCGGTCGGCGCGCCGCCAGGACCGGGTCCTCCCGCAGCCGCTCGGCGAACCGCGGGTTCGCTTCGACCACGTGCAGCCGGTCGCCCGGGCGCAGCACCTGGGCCAGCCGCCGGGTCACCACCCCCGTCCCGGCGCCCACCTCCAGCACCGAGATCGGCCGGTTCGGACGGCTGGTCGCCGGCACCACCAGCGCGTTCACCAGCTTCGCGCCGCTCGGTGCCAGCGCGCCGGTGTCGTGGAAGGTGCGCAGCGCCTCGGCGAGGAACAGCAGGTGGTCCCCGCCGGGCGGCGAACCGAGTGCGCCGTGCGAACTGGTCCGCGGCGGAAGGGAGTCGGGGCGGTGGCGGAGCTGTCCGTTCGTCATGCCGTCGACGCTAGGGGGACCGCGCGGGCCCGGAATCGGCTGGAGAGCGGCATCATCCCCCGACCAAAGTCGAGGGTGCGGCTACCCGGGAGACGGGAGCGTCGCGTCGCCGCCCGCCCTAGCATCGAGCGAGCGAATGGACGGACGGACAGGCAGGCAGACGGACAGACGGTCGGACGGGGCGGGAGGGGAGGGGGCTGATGCGCACGGGCCTGCTCGGCTGGTTCGGCCTGGATCGCCGGCCCTGGATCGACACACTGCTGCTGCTCGGCGTCCTCGCCCTCACCGTGGAGGAGGGCCTCGTCCAGTGGCTGAACACCGACGGCCCGCTGCGCCTTCCCCGGACGGTCATGGCCGCGCTCGCCGCGCTGTCCCTGCTGTTCGCCCGCCGCTGCCCGGTGGCCTCCGCCGTCCTGCCGGTGCTCACCGGCGGCCTGTTCAACCGGGCCTTCCCGGCCCTGTTCAGCGTCTACCACCTCGCCTCCCTCGGCCGGATCGGACCGGCAGTGGCCGGCGGCGCGGCGATTGCGGTGCTCAATGCGACCGGCGCCGACTCGCTGGTCGGCTGGGCGGGCACCACCGGCTCCCAACTCCTCGTCCAGGCCGCCGTCCTGTCCGTCGGGCTGTGGCTGCACGGCCGCCGGGTGCTGATCCGCACCCTGCACGAGCAGGTCGAAACGCTGCGCCGCGAGCGGGAGTTGCGTGCCGAGCAGGCCAGATCCGCCGAACGTGCCCGGATCGCCCGGGAGATGCACGACGTGCTGGCCCACCGCCTCAGTCTGCTGGTGCTGCACGCCGGGGTGCTGCGCGACCAGGCCCGCGCCGGGACCGCCGCCACCGACCCGGACCGGCTCACCCACCGCCTCGAACTGCTGCGCACCACCGCCGCCCGCTCGCTCGACGACCTGCGCGACGTCCTCGGCGCCCTGCGCGCCGACCCGCCGGAGTGGCCCGCCGCCGAGGACGAGCGGCCCGAGTCGACCGGGACGACCCGTGTCCCGGCGCCCGCCCTGCGCGACCTCACCGAGTTGGTCGGCGAGGCGATCCAGGCCGGGCAGCAGATCGAACTCGCCGTCTCCGGCGACCCGGAGGCCGTACCGACCACCCACCGGCTGGCCGTCCACCGGGTCGTCCAGGAAGCGCTGACCAACGCCCGCAAGTACGCACACGCCGCGCCCGTCACCGTCCGGGTCGGTTACGGCGGGCCCGCGACCACCGTCGACGTCCGCAACGGTCCGGGCGGGGCGTCGCCGAACGGGGCGGGCACCGGCGGCGGATACGGCCTGGTCGGACTCGGTGAACGGGTCGGCGCACTGGGAGGTCACCTCGACGCGGGCCCGGACGGCACCGGCGGCTTCCGTCTCTCGGCCCGGTTGCCCGCGCCGGACCGCCCGCCGCAGCCGTTCCCCGCCCCCGGCGGTGGTCCGACCTCGCAGTCACCGACCGCAGAGCCACCGACCGCGGAGCCGCTGGCCCCGGGACCATCGGTCCCACAGCTACCGACCCCGGAGCCAACGATCCCGCAGCCCAAGGACGCCTCATGATCCGCACGATGGTGGTCGACGACGACGCGCTGGTGCGCCTCGGTCTGGTCGACCTCCTCGCCCAGGACCCGGCCCTGACCGTGGTCGCCGAGGCCGCCGACGGGCTGCAGGCCGTCGAGCTCGCCCGCGGCCACCGGATCGACGTCGCGCTGATGGACATCCGGATGCCCCGGCTCGACGGTATCGCCGCCACCCGGCGGCTGCGCGAACTGCCCGACGGCCCGCGGGTGATCGCGCTCACCACCTTCGACCTGGACGAGTACGTGTACCAGGCGCTCGCGGCCGGGGCCGACGGCTTCCTGCTCAAGGACACCCCGCCCGCCGAGATCGCCCGGGCTGTCCACGTGGTCGCCGGGGGCCAGGGGATGCTGCACCCGGCGGCCGCGCGACGGCTGATCGACCGGTACCACCGGGTCGGCGCGCCCCGGTCGGTCGCCGCCCGCAGCCGGGTCGCCGGGCTCACCCCGCGTGAGACCGACGTGCTGCGCGAACTCGCCGACGGGCTGTCCAACGCGGAGATCGCGGGCGTGCTGGGGATGCGGGAGAGCACCGTCAAGGCGCACGTCAGTCGGATCCTGACCGCGCTCGGCGTGGGCAACCGGGTCCAGGCCGCGCTGCTCGCACGGGATGCGGGGGTGGTCGGGGACGGTGCCTGACGACGGGCGCGCGCGAGGGCGGGGCGGGGCGCAGCGCCGGACGGTGTTCACACGGATGTTCCCCGGACGTCAGGCCGGGCGTCGCGGCGGGCTTCACTGAGCCGCCGCGTGCCCCCGGTTCGTACCGCCTGCTGAGCCGCTGTCACCCATCCGGCCTGGAAATGCCGTGCCTTGGCGGTTTGCGCTGCCGAACCCGGGCGGCGGGTCCATGGTGGAGATGGGCGCGATCCGGCGACCGCGCCCGCGTGCCGATCCGGGCCCGCGCGCCGAGCGCCCGTCGCCGTTGTCCGACGGGTGTCCCAGGTTGGGGCCGGTACCGGCACGCTGGGAGCAGGGCCACCTCGCAGGAAACCGAACGGTTCTTCTAGGCTCACATCTCGGCTTCCCTGCGGCGGTCCGGCTTCCGCGCCCGCTGCCGGGAGACCGTGCACGGGGCTCCGGGCGGACCGGGGCACCGGATCGAGCGAGGAGGACGCAATGCCAAGCACGCCGCCCAGCCGTTCCACCGCACTTGGGCCAGACGGGCCGTTCCGACCGGCCGTGAATCATCCCGGCCGACCGGTGCGGTCCGGGCGGGCCTGGCACCCGGGCGGGAGCGGTCGGCCGGTGCGGCCGCTGAATACCGGCGGCGGCCGCGGAGGCGAGCGTTGAGTCCCCAGATCGTCGGGTCGCCGGCCGCGCCGGGTGCCGCCGTCGAACCCGACCGCGTACCGGTGACTGTTCCCGCCGCCGCCGACGGCGAGGCCCTCGTGGTCGCCGCCGGTGCCGCTGCCGCGTCCGGGACTGCGTCCGGAACCGCGCCCGGAACCGCTTCCGCTACCGCCACGCCCGCCACGTCTGCCAGGTCCGCTACTACTGCGGCTCCCAGCACTTCCACCACCTCCGCGGCGGCCAAGTCCGCCGCTGCCGGTGCCACCGCGGCGCTGCCCGGCCTGCCGCAGGCGCTCAGCGCCCGTGCCCGTACCCTCGCCGGTGCCGTCCGGCGGCGCTGCGCCGACTTGGCGCGGATCGAGTCGCCGAGCGGGGACGCGCCCAGACTCGACGCACTGGCCGAGGAGTTGGCGGCCGGCTTTCGGGCCACCGGGGCCACTGCCCGCCGCGAACCCGGGCCGGCCGGTGACCATCTCGTCCTGGAGTGGGAGGGGCGCGACGAGACGCTGCCGCACCTGCTGATCGTCGGCCACCACGACACCGTCTGGCCGGTCGGCACCCTGGCCGACTGGCCGGTGGCCGAGCAGGACGGGCGGCTCACCGGGCCCGGCGTGGTCGACATGAAGGGCGGACTCGCCATCCTGGAGGGCGCGTTGGCGCTGCTCGCGGACCTGGGGGAGCGGCCGCACCGCACCGTGCGGCTGGTCGTGGTCTCCGACGAGGAGGTCGGCAGCCCGGATGGGCGTCGCCTGGTCGAGCGCCAGCTGCGCGGCGCGGCGGCGGCGCTGGGGCTGGAGCCCCCGCATCCGGACGGCCGGCTGAAGACCGCGCGGCGCGGCAGCACCCGGGTCCGGCTCACCGTGACCGGGCGGGAGGCCCACGCGGGCAACGACGCCCACGACGGGGTCTCGGCGGTGGACGAGCTCGTCGACCAGCTGGTGCTCGTCCGCGGACTCGCGGGCCAGCCCGGTACCGAGCTCAACGCCGGTCGGATCAGCGGGGGTTCGCGGGCCAATGTGGTGGCCGGGCGGGCCGAGGCGGAGCTCGGCCTGCGGTTCGCCACCGCGGAAGCGCAGCGCCGTACGCTGGACAACCTCGCCCGGCTGACCGCGCTGCGCCCGGGTGCCAGGGTGCGGACGGAGGTGTTGTCCAGCCGCCCGGCCTGGCCCGAGCGGACCGGCAACCCGCTGCTGCGGCACGTGCGTTCGCTTGCCGCGGTGCTCGGGCAGCAGTTGGACGGTGCCCCGGCGGGCGGGGCCGGGGACACCAACCTGCCGGGTTCGCGCGGACTGCCGACGCTGGACGGCTTCGGCGCGGTGGGCGCCGGCGCCCACGCCCGGCACGAGTACATCCGGCTGGACGAGCTCGCTCCGCGGATCGCGCTGCTGGCGGCGCTGCTCGCGGTGCCGCTGCCGCGGTTGCGGGACCGCGGGGAGGGGTGAGCCGGGGCGGCGACGGCTGGCGGGGGCGACCGACAGGAGGCGGCTAGCAGAACACAGCTAACAGAACGCTGCTAACAGAACGCTGCTAACAGATAACGGATAACAGCTGACAGATTTCAGATTCTGTCAGCTGTTATCCGTTTCTGCGCCTGTCCGCGCCCGGCGCGCGCCCTTGGTCGTCCCGCCTGTACGTCGCCATCCCCGCCATCCCTTGCCATCCCTCCTCCCCACCGCGCAGAATGGGACCGACCGAACGGTCAGTCGGTTGGCGCTCGGCGTCGACACAGGACACGCCGAAGCAGGAAACAGCCGGAGCGGGAAACAGGAGAGGGGACCGTGGTGACAGCAGAGGTGGCCGAGCCGGTCCCCGCGCAGACGCCGGAGGACCGTTTCGAGGCGGTGGTCGCCGCCGAGCAGCGGATCGAACCCAGGGACTGGATGCCCGACGCCTACCGGGCCACCCTGATCCGACAGATCGCCCAGCACGCCCACTCCGAGATCATCGGCATGCAGCCCGAGGGCAACTGGCTCACCCGGGCCCCCTCGCTGCGCCGCAAGGCGATCCTGCTCGCCAAGGCCCAGGACGAGGCCGGCCACGGCCTCTACCTCTACGCCGCCGCCGAGACCCTCGGCGTCGACCGAGCCGAGCTCACCGAGAAGCTGATCAGCGGCCGCCAGAAGTACTCCTCGATCTTCAACTACCCCACCCTCACCTTCGCGGACGTCGGCGTGATCGGCTGGCTGGTGGACGGCGCCGCGATCTGCAACCAGGTCCCGCTCTGCCGCTGCAGCTACGGTCCGTACGCCCGCGCGATGGTGCGGATCTGCAAGGAGGAGTCCTTCCACCAGCGCCAGGGCTACGAGCTCCTGATGACCCTGATGCGTGGCACCGAGGCGCAGCGCCGGATGGTCCAGGACGCCGTCGACCGCTGGTGGTGGCCGTCGCTGATGATGTTCGGCCCCTCGGACGCCGACTCGCCGAACACCGCCCGCTCGATGGCCTGGCGGATCAAGCGCCACACCAACGACGAGCTGCGCCAGCGCTTCGTCGACATGACCGTCCCGCAGGCCGAGCACCTGGGCGTCACCCTCCCCGACCCCGAGCTGCGCTGGAACGAGGAGCGCGGCGGCTGGGACTTCGGCGAGCCGGACTGGTCCGAGCTGACCAGGGTCATCCACGGCCAGGGCCCCTGCAACGCCCAGCGGATCGACCGCCGGCGGGCCGCCCACGAGGACGGCGCCTGGGTGCGCGAGGCGGCCGTCGCCTACGCCGCCAAGCGCGCCGCCGAACAGACCGCAGCCGCCGAGCAGCACACCGAACAGGAGAACGGAAAGTGACCGAGCCCAAGGCTGAGTCCCCGGCTGAGTCCAAGGCCGGCTGGCCGCTGTACGAGGTGTTCGTGCGCCCCCGGCGCGGTCTGAACCACGTCCACGTCGGTTCGCTGCACGCCAGCGACGACCGGATGGCCCTGCTCGCCGCCCGTGACCTGTACACCCGCCGCAACGAGGGCGTCAGCCTGTGGGTGGTCCGCTCGGACGCGATCACCGCCTCCACCCCGGACGAGCGCGACCCGTTCTTCGAGCCCAGCGGCGACAAGGTCTACCGCCACCCGACCTTCTACGACATCCCCGAGGATGTCCCGCACATCTGACGGGGGAGCCACCGTGCACGACCACACCACGTCCACCACCGAGGACGACCACGTCTACCTCAGCCTCGTCGACGCCACGCCCGGCCCCGAGGGCGAGGGCCGCTGGGCGTACGGGACGGGCTTCGCCGACCCGCTGCTCGGCGTGGACACCGCCCTGCCCGCCGGCCTGGACGGCGCCGACCTCGCCGGCTACTGCCAGATGCTCGGCGACGACGCCCTGATCCTCGCCCAGCGGCTGATCGAGTGGTGCACCCGGGCACCCGAGCTGGAGGAGGAGGTCGCGCTCGCCAACCTCGGCCTCGACCTGCTCGGCCCGGCCCGGCTGCTGCTCACCCGGGCCGGGCAGGCGGACGGCTCCGGCCGCACCGAGGACGACCTGGCGTACTGGCGGGAGGAGCACGAGTTCCGCAACGTCCGCCTGGTGGAGACCCCGAACGGCGACTTCGCGTACTCGATCGCCCGGCTGCTGCTGTTCGCCACCGCCCGCGGTGCCCTGTACGAGGCGCTGAGCGCGCACCCCGACCCGGTGCTGGCCGCGGTCGCCACCCGGGGCGTCAAGGAGCTGGCCTACCACCGCGAGTACGCCAGCGCCTGGACGCTGCGCCTCGGCGACGGCACGCCGTACTCGGCGGAGCGGATGCAGGCCGGGCTGGACGCGGTCTGGCCGCTGCTGGACGAACTGTTCACCGCGCACCCGGTGGAGCTGCGGGTGGGCGTCGACCCGGCGCAGCTGCGCGAACCGGTGCTGCGCTCGCTCGGCGCCGTCATCGCCGAGGCCGGGCTGACGGTGCCGGACGTCCCGCCGCTGGCCACCGTGCTCGGCCGGGCCGGCCGGGACGGGGTGCACACCGAGGCGCTCGGCCCGCTGCTGGCCGAACTGCAGGTGGTGGCCCGCGCACACCCGGGGGCGACGTGGTGACGGACACCGTGACCACCACCCGAGACCTGGCCTGGTCGGTCGCCGCGGCCGTCCCGGACCCGGAACTTCCCATGCTCACCCTGGCCGACCTGGGCGTGCTGGCCGAGGTCGAGGTGGACGGCGCCGGCGGCGCGGTGACCGCCTGGCTGACCCCGACCTACTCGGGCTGCCCGGCCGTCGCCGAGATGGCCGCCGACGTCGACCGCCGGCTGCGCGCGGCCGGGTACCCGGACGTCCGGGTGCGGCTGCGGCTGGACCCGCCGTGGTCCACCGACCTGATCACCGCGGAGGGCCGCCGCAAGCTCGCCGAGGCGGGCATCGCCCCGCCGCGCCAGACCTCGGCCGTCGGCGCCGCCGGGGCCGGTCCGGTGCCGCTGACCCTCGGGCCCACCCGCATCGGAGCGGTGGCCCCCGTGCCCTGCCCGCTCTGCGGCGGCACCGACACGGAGGAGCTGTCCCGCTTCGGCTCCACCGCCTGCAAGGCGCTCTGGCGCTGCCGCGCCTGCCGTGAGCCCTTCGAACGCGTCAAGGAGATCTGAATGCCCGCCGCCTCTCCCGCAGCCACCCCTGCCGCGTCCGCCACGGACACCGTGCGCCCCGCCCGCCGCCCGAGCTTCCACCGGCTGCCGATCGACCGGGTGGAGCGGCTCTGCGACGACGCCGTGGCGGTGACCTTCGCGGTGCCGGACGGCCTGGCGGCCGAGTACGCCTTCCGCCCCGGGCAGACCCTGACCCTGCGCAAGGTGGTGGACGGCGCCGACGAGCGCCGCTCGTACTCGATCTGCGCCCCCGCCGGCGGTCCGCTGCGGATCGCCGTCCGGGAGGTGCCCGGCGGGCTGTTCTCGCGCTGGCTGGTGCGCGAGGCCCGGCCCGGCGAGGAGGTGGAGGTGCTGACCCCGTCCGGCCTGTTCACCCCCGAACTCGGCGTCCCCGCCGACCACGTGCTGCTCGCGGCCGGCTCCGGCATCACCCCGATGCTGTCGATCGCTGCCTCCGTGCTGGCCGCCGACCGCCGCTCCACCGTCACCCTGCTCTACGGCAACCGGCGCAGTGACACCGTGATGTTCGCGGACGAGCTGGCCGACCTGAAGGACCGCTACCTCGGCCGCTTCCAGCTGGTCCACGTGCTCTCCCGGGAGACCAGGGACGCCGAACTGCTCAGCGGCCGGCTGGACCCGGAGCGGGTCCGGGCCCTGCTCGCGGCGCTGGTGGACGTCGCCGGCGTCGGGCACTGGTGGCTGTGCGGCCCGTTCGGCATGGTCGCCGGGGCGAAGGAGCTGCTCGCCGAGCTGGCGGTGCCGGGCGAACGGGTGCACCAGGAGCTGTTCCACGCCGAGGACGAGCCGCTCGCCGAGCGCGACGAGGACTGGGACCGCGCGGACGGCGACGCCGAGGGCGCGCCCGGCGAGCGCAGCGAGGTCACCGTCGTCCTCGACGGCCGCGGCAGCACCCTCACCCTTCCGCGCGACCGTTCGATCCTGGACGGCGCCCAGCGCTCCCGCCCCGACCTGCCCTTCGCCTGCAAGGGCGGGGTCTGCGGCACCTGCCGTGCCCTGGTCACCGAGGGCGAGGTGGAGATGCGCCGCAACTTCGCGTTGGAGGAGAAGGAGCTGGCGGCCGGCTACGTCCTCACCTGCCAGGCCCGTCCGCTCACCGACCGGGTGACGGTCGACTACGACCGCTGAGCCGCTGTCGCGCTTCAGACGGTGGTGAGCTCCTTCGCCGGGTCCCCGAGCAGTTTGACCAGGTCGTTGACGGCCGCGCGCCCGGCCCGGTTGGCGCCGACGGTGCTGGCGGAGGGGCCGTAGCCGACCAGGTGGACGCGCGGGTCGGCGGTGGCGCGGGTCCCGGTGAGCGCGATGCCGCCGCCGGGGGAGCGCAGGCCGAGCGGCGCGAGGTGGCCGACCTCGGGGCGGAAGCCGGTCGCCCAGACGATCGCGTCCACCGCCACCTCCTGCTCGCCCCAGGCGACCCCGTGTTCGGTGAGCCGGTCGAACATCGGCCGGCGGTGCAGCGCGCCCAACTCCTCGGCGCGCCGGTAGGCGACCGAGGGGCCGAGGCCGGTCACGCTCACCACACTGCGTACGGGCAGGCCCTGGCGGACCCGCTCCTCGACCTTGGCGACCACGGCACGCCCGTACTCGGGGGTGAACGGGCCCTCGTGGTAGACGGGTTCGGAGCGGGTGACCCAGACCGTATCGCCCACCGCCGCCACCTCCGACAGCACCTGGATCGCCGAGGCGCCGCCGCCCACCACCAGGACGCGCCGGCCCGCGAACTCCTCGGGGCCGCGGTAGTCGGCGTAGTGCAGCTGACGGCCCGCGAAGTGGCCCGGGTAGTGCGGGAGGAAGGGGCGGGTCCAGGTGCCGGTGGCGTTGATCAGCGCGCGGGTGGACCAGGTGCCCCGGTCGGTCTCGACCAGCAGGCGGGAGTCGGGGCGCTCGGACTCGGTACGCACCGCGCGGACCGCGACCGGGCGCACGACCGGGAGCGCGTGCCGGGCCTCGTACGCCGCGAAGTACCCCGGCACCACCTCGCGCGCGGGGGCCCCCGGATCGGTCGGCGGGAGCTCGGCGTCCGGGAGGTCGTGGAAGCCGTGCACGGTGGCCATCCGCAGGGACGGCGAGCGGTGCGCCCAGGCGCCGCCGGGGGAGGCGTTGGCGTCGAGCACGACGAAGCCGCCGTCGGCTCCCTCCCGGTAGGGGGCGAAGCCGCGGCGGCGCAGGTGGTAGGCGGCGGACAGGCCCGCCTGCCCGGCGCCCACCACCAGGACGTCCACGCGCCGCTGCGGGGCGTCGGGCCGCTGTCCGTCGGGAAGCCGCGAGACGCTGTTGGTTGCACCGTAAACAGTCACGCGGGTGAAACATCTAGGGGTCGGCGACTGTTCCCGGTGCCCACGTCGGTGGCCGTGGTCGCGTCGAGGCGCATCATCGGCGCGATCGTGCTGCCGCGCGCCGGTGGCGGATCAGGCGATCGGGGAGACCACCGCGGCGGTGCCGTAGGCGCAGACCTCGGTGCCCACGTCCGCCGCCTCGGTCACGTCGAAGCGCATCATCAGCACCGCGTTGCCGCCGCGCGCCTTGGTCTGCTCGATCAGCCGCTGCATCGCCTCGTTGCGGCTCTCGACCAGCGTCTTCGTCAGACCCCGCAACTCACCGCCGATCAGCGACTTCAGCCCGGCGCCGATCTGGCTGCCGATGTGGCGGCTGCGCACGGTCAGTCCGAAGACCTCACCGATCACGTGGTCGACCCGGAAGCCGGGGATGTCGTTGGTGGTCACGACCAGGACATCGGCGTTCGGGCCCTGCCCGCCGCCGTACTCGTTGATGTCAGCCATGGCGCCCATCCTGCCGGGTTCGTGCGTCCGAGTGACAGAGGCGCGGCCGGGACGTGGCCGAGAAGGCTTCGCGAAGCTGGTTCAGACCGGTGATCGGGCGGCCGAAAAGCCGTACCGTAGCCCCATGGGCGAGCGAAGCGATCATCCACAGGGGCCGGGCGCGGCGGAGTACTCCGGCGCGCCGGAGATCGAGGCGACGGTGGTGCTGGGCCTGCGGATCACCGACTGGCCGGCGCTGCGCGCAGCCGCGATCAGGGCCGTCGAGGAGCTGGACTTCGAGGGCATCGACCCGGCCGGCCAGCGCCGGGAACTGCTGCGCGAGGTGGCCGAGGACGCCAACGCGGCGCTCGGCGCGCTGCTGCACCCCGACCGGCTGGTGGCCGCCATCCCGGGCGTGGAGGCGATCGGCGGCACCCTGGAGATCAGCGTCACCGAGGACTTCACGCCGGACTTCGCCGAGCTGTTCCCGCTGGACGCCGAGGACGAGGACGGCGGGGCGGGCGCCGACTGGACCCTCACCCCGCGCACCGCTTGTCTGCTGCACGCCCAGCTGATCGGCCTGGGTGACGCCGCGTACGACGACCTCGACGAGCACGGGGACGACCCGGTGGTCGAGGCCGAGGACACCGACTGGACGGTCTTCGCCCGGCTGCCCCAGCGCACCTGGCGCCTCCACCGGGGCTGGCGCCGCTCGCTGGCCCGGGCCTTCGACGACCTGGCCGACGACCTCGCACTCGGCGAGTGGCCGCTGCCGCGCTGCCTGGCCGAGGAGATCGCGCTGCGGATGGCGCTGGTGGACGCCCGGGCGCTGCTGGGCTCCCAGCCCGAGTCGGTGGCCGACATGATGGGCGATCTGCCGGCCGACCTGTACGACTACGACTGGGACGGTTGCCACGACGAGCTGTTCGGCGTGTACGGACCGGACGACGGGGACCCGGAGCTGGGCGCGGAACAGCGCACCGAACTGCTGCTGGCGGCGACGCACCCGGAGGGGTGGTTCCTGATGTACGAGGATGCGGAGGAGCGGGACCCGCAGCGCGGGTACCGGCGCTGAGCGGGCGTCGGCTGGAGGTCCTTCCGGTGGGCCGGGCGCGGCGACGGGCGGGCCGTTAGGCTGCGGACATGTCCGATGTGTCTGGTGTATCCGGCGTGTCCGGTCCGTTCGGTTCGTTCGGTCCGTTCGATGGTGCGGGTGTGTCCGGTCCGTCCTCGGGGAAGTCGGGCGGGGACGAGCCGGGGTTGGCCCGGGTCGCGCTCGGGCTGGACGGCGTGCAGGCGGCGCAGCGCGGGCGGACGGCGGAGGCGCGGGCCAGCTTCGAGGCGCTGTGGGAGGCGCTGGGCGAGCGGGACGTGTTCCACCGCTGCGTCCTGGCGCACTATCTGGCCGACTTGCAGGACGACCCGCGAGCCGAGCTGGAGTGGGACCGGCGGGCCCTCGCGGCCGCCGACTCGCTGACTGCCGAGCGCGCCCAGACGTACGAGTCGGCCCTCCAGGTGCGTGCCTTCTATCCCTCACTGCACCTCAACCTGGCCTCGGACCACCTCAAGCTCGGCGAGCCGGACCTGGCGCGCGAGCAGCTCGAACGGGCGGTGCGGAGCCTGGACGCGCTGCCGGAGGACGTGTACAGCGCTGGCATCCGGGCGGCGGTGGACGAGCTGCGGCAGCGGTTGCGCTGAGCCGGGGGCGGGCCGAAGCGGGGGGCGGTGGGGCTGGCATGCTGGACGGGTGACTTCTCCGTTCGATGCCCCGACCCCCGTTTCCGCGCCCGACGACGCTCCCGGCGGCGCACCTGACGCCGGGGACGCCCCCGCCCCCGAGGGCCGTGACGCGCGGCCGCAGTACGTGCTGCCGCTGGTCGTCCGGCTGGAGAAGGCCACGCCGCCGGAGAGGACGGACGCGCTGGAGACCTCGGCGCGGGCGGTGCTCACGCTGCTCGCCGACCCCCGGGTGACCGAGGCGGAGGGCGAGTGGGCGGAGCAGGTCACGGCCTGGGAGGACGCCCGGATCCGCAAGGTGGTCCGGCGGGCCCGGGGTGGGGAGTGGCGCCGGGCCGGGGAGCTGCCGGGCATCACGGTGCGGGGGCGCGAGGCGGAGGTGCGGGTGTTCCCGCCGATTCCGCTGGACGGCTGGCCGAAGGAGCTCGCCAAGCTCCAGGTCTCCGGGACGGATCTGGAGGAGACGGCTGAGGTCGACGTGCCCGAGCCGGGGCTGCCGGTGCTGTGGCTCAACCCGGAGCTGGAGATGAGTGCGGGCAAGACGATGGCGCAGACCGGGCACGCCGCCCAGCTCGCCTGGTGGCGGCTGGACGACGCGCAGCGCAAGGAGTGGGCGGAGGCGGGTTTCGTGCTGGCGGTTCGGACGGCCTCGCCGGAGGCGTGGGAGGAGCTGGTCCACAGCGGGTTGCCGGTGGTCCAGGACGCGGGCTTCACGGAGATCGCGCCGGGCAGCTGCACGGTGATCGCGGACCATCCGGCGCTGCGGTGAGGGGGAGCGGTGGACGGCGTGCAGGGGGCGGCTGACAGATAACAGCGAACAGATGACAGATTTCGAAATCTGTCATCTGTTCGCTGTTTGTTGTCCCCCGTCCCCTGCCTCCTACCTCTCTGCCCGCCGTCCCCGCTGCTCGTGGCTGCGGCTAGTCGCCCGAGGCCTGGTACCGCAGCATCGCCCGCAGGCCGCCGTACACCGCCGCGGCAGTCCAGAGCGCCATGATCGCCAGTCCGGTCCAGTGGCCGTAGTGGATGCCCGGTTCGGTCTGGGTGCGCATCGCGTACAGGCCGGCCCGGTCGGGCAGGAACTGGCCGGCCTCGCGGACGCCGGGAATCGCGCCCAGCCAGGTGGTGCCGAGGAAGACCATCGGGGTGAGCAGGCCGAGTGCTGCGCTGAAGTTGCCCAGCATCGCGGTCAGTCCGAGGCAGATCAGCACCATCATCGGGTGGTAGAGCACGCCGGCCAGGAAGCTGCGGGCCAGGCCCGGAGTGGAGAAGTCCAGGCCGACGGTGGCGTCGACGACGAGGAAGGAGCCCGCCGTCGACGCCAGCCCCAGCAACAGGCCCAGCCCGGCGCCGAGCAGCAGCTTGGCGCCGTACGACCGCCCGCGCCGGGGGACGGCGGTGAGCGAGGTGTTGATCATGCGGGTGTTGAACTCCTGCCCGATGAGCAGGATCCCTGTGCAGGCCACGGCGACGTGGCCGAACAGCAGCCCGTAGTAGATCCCGCCGGCCGGGTCCTCACCCGGGGTGTGGTCCTTCGTGCCGTAGGCCATGTTGACGGCCGCGGTGATGCCCACGGTCAGGGCCAGGGCGGTCAGCGGGGCCGCCCACTGCGAGGGCAGGGTGGTGAACTTGATCCGTTCGGCGCGCAGGGCGTTGGCGGTCGGTCCCAGGCTCATTCTCGTCTTCCCTTCGTCCGACGCCACTTGGCGCGGCGTCACTTGTCGCGCCGAAGGGCGCGCAGGCCGGCGTACGCCGACGCGGCCGCCCAGAAGGCCATGATCAGCAGTCCGGTCCAGTGCCCGTACGCGACCTGCGGGTCGTCGACGTAGTGGAGCGCGTACTGGCCGGCGCGGTCGGGCAGGAACTGCGCCACCAGCTGTGCCCCGGGCAGGCCGCCGAGCGCTGGCGAGACCAGGAAGACGGTCGGGACGATCAGGCCCATGGCGGCGGTGAGGTTGCCGAACAGCGTGGTCAGCCCGAGGCAGAACACCACCAGCAGCGGCGGGTACAGCACTCCGGCGACGACGGCGCGGGTGAAGGCGGGGCCGTGCCAGTCGCCGGGGACGGTCGCCGCGTACCCCGCGAAGGCACCCGCCGTACCGGCCGTGCCGACGGCGAGGCCGACCAGCGCACCGAGCGCGAGCTTCGCGCCGTACATCCTGGCGCGGCGGGGGACGGCAGTGAGGGAGACGTCGATCATGCGGGTGTCGAACTCCTGGCCGATCAGCAGGATGCCGAAGCAAGCCAGCCCGACATGGCCGAAGTTGAGCCCGTAGAAGACGCCCACGCCGGGATCGTCGACGATGTGCGGTTCCGCGCCGCCGAGTGCGGCGCCCACGGCCGTGGTGACGCCGACAGTGAGCAACAGGGCGAGCAGCGGGGTGAGCCAGAGCGAGCGGAGCGTGGTGAACTTGATGCGCTCGGAGCGGAGGACCTGGAGGGCTCGGACGGCGGGAGACGCGTACGCCCCGGGGGAGTCGATGCCGATGCTCATGCGGCCACCTCCGCGCGGTACTCGACGCTGTCGGCGGTCATCCGCATGAACGCCTCCTCCAGGGAGTCCTGTTGGACTGCGATCTCGTACAGGACGACGCCGTGCGCGGCCGCGAACGCGGCGATCCGCTCCGGTTCGGCGCCGGTCACCTCCCAGGCACCGCCGTCGACCTGGACGGCGGTGAAGTCGTGGCCGCCGCCGCTGAACAGCGCGGTCAGCTTGTCCGGGTCCACGGCCCGTACCCGGATCCGGGTACGGCCGTGCTGGTCGATGAACTCGGCGGTGGGGGAGTCCGCCAGCAGTCGGCCGCGGCCGATCACCACCAAGTGGTCGGCGGTGAGCGCCATTTCGCTCATCAGATGGGAGGAGACCAGCACCGACCTTCCCTCGGCGGCCAGTGCGCGCAGGAGCGTGCGGATCCAGCGGATGCCTTCGGGGTCGAGGCCGTTCACCGGCTCGTCCAGCAGCAGCACCGCCGGGTCGCCGAGCAGCGCGGCCGCCACCCCGAGGCGCTGGCGCATGCCGAGCGAGAAGCGACGGATGCGCCGACCCGCGGCGTCCGTCAGGCCGACCTGGCCGAGCACCTCGTCCACCCGGCGCTCCGGCAGGCCGTTGCTGGCGGCGAGCCAGCGCAGGTGGCCGCGCGCCGTCCGGCCGCCGTGCAGGGCTTGGGCGTCCAGCAGCGCACCCACCTGCCGTAGCGGGTCTGCGAGTTCGGCGTACGGGCGGCCGGCGACGAGGGCGCGTCCGGTGGTGGGCTGTTCCAGGCCCAGGACGAGGCGCATGGTGGTGCTCTTGCCGGCGCCGTTCGGGCCGAGGAAGCCGGTCACCAGGCCGGGTCGGACCTCGAAGGTCAGGTCGTCGACGACGCGTCGTCCGTCGTACTCCTTGGTGAGGCCCTGGATTTCGATCACGGCCGCGCTCCCCTCTGGCTGGTCCGGTGCGGGTGCCGGCGTCCTGTCGGCGATCACATTCCACCGGAGCGCCGGTCCCGGCGGATCCCGCCGCGGAGTGGAGCCGCCTCCCTCCTGGGAGGGAGCGCGCCCCGGCCTCGGGCGTGATCCCGAACCTGCCGCTGACCTGGCAGGATGGCTCGGTGACCAAGATCGCAGTGCCCAGAATCCTCGCGCCGCTGCTGGCCGGTGCCACCTATGCGCGTCTGCTGCACCTCTTGGTGGGATGGGTCTTCATGGGAGTCATCCTGCTGATCTATCCGGGGACGTACGGGCTGACTCTCCCCCAAATCCTGGCGGGGGCGGTCGCCGTGGATTCCGTCCTGCTGATGCTCGTCGCCCTCATCCCGGCGGCGCGGCGGGCGGAAGGGGTCCAGGCCCGGCTGTTGCTGGTGCCCGACCGCGAGACCGACATCGCCGCCGAGCCCTCCGACAGTTGGGCCGACCGGTGGCGCACCGCGCTCTGGCTGGTCGGCCGGGTCGCGCTCGGCTCGGCCGTAGGGATGGCGACGGTGCTCGGTCTCACCAACGGTGCCCACCTGCTGACGGGGCCGCAGGGGCCGCACTACCTCCTGCTGCTGCCGGTGGCGCTGCTCGGCTACGGCTGGCTGGTGGTGGGTGCCGGGCGGCTCCAACTCGCCATGGCGATCCGGCTGCTGGGGCCGTCTCCGGCGGAACGGCTGGCGGAGGCGGAGCTGCGGGCCGAACGGCTGCTGGAGCGCAACCGGTTGGCCCGCGAACTGCACGACTCCATCGGCCACGCCCTGACGGTGACGGTGCTTCAGGCCGGTGCCGCGCGGGAGGTCGGGGACCGGGCGTTCATCGCCAAGGCGCTCGAGGTCATCGAGGAGACCGGCCGCCAGGCCATGGAGGACCTCGAGCGCACCCTCGTGCTGCTGCGCGAGAGCCCTGAGGGTGCGGCCACCGAACACCCGGGCGTCGACCAGCTGCCCGTGCTCTTCGACACCGCGCGGGCGGCCGGCAGCCAGGTCGAGGCGCTGGTCGACCTGTCGGAGGGGAAGCTGCCCGGGGTGCTCTCCCGCGAGTCCTACCGGATCGTCCAGGAGGGCGTCACCAACGCGCTCAAGTACGCGCCCGGCGAGCCGATCAGCATACGGATCGGCGTCCGGGGCGGGCAGTTGGAGCTGCGCTGCGCCAACGCGATGTCGGCCGGAGGGGGCGTCGCGGCGCGAAATCCCGCCGCCGGGGCGCGCAAGGGCGGCAAGGGCCTGCGCGGCATCCGCGAGCGGGCCACGCTGCTCGGTGGGGAGGCCACGGCGGGGGCGTCGCAGGACTGCAGCGGGGAGTGGGTGCTGCAGGTGCGGCTGCCCTTACGCTTGGGCTCGTGACGAATGATCTTGTAGCTGACGGTCCGGCCAAGGGGATCGGCGGGATGACCGACATCCTGCTCGCCGACGACGAGGAGCTGGTCCGGGTCGGGATGCGGGCCGTCCTGGAGGCCCAGGGCGACCTGCGGGTCGTCGGCGAGGCGGCCGACGGCGCGGAGGCGGTGGCCCTGGCCCGCGCGCTGCGCCCGCAGGTGGTGCTGATGGACGTCCGGATGCCCGTCCTGGACGGACTGGCGGCCACCCGCGAGCTGCTGCGCCCCGACGGGTCGGGGGAGCGGCCGCCGCGGATCCTGGTGGTGACCACCTTCGAGAACGACGACTACGTCTACCAGGCGCTGCGCGCGGGCGCCGACGGCTTCCTGCTCAAGCGCTCCCGCCCGGCCGAGATCGCCCACGCGGTACGGCTGGTGGCGGCGGGCGAGTCGCTGCTGTTCCCGGCCGCGATCCGCCGCCTGGCGGCCGGGCACGGCAACCCCACCGCCCGCGCAGCCATGACCCGGGCGGCGCTGACCGAGCGCGAGGCGGAGGTGCTGCGGCTGATGGCGCGCGGGCTCAGCAACGGGGAGATCGCCGAGCAACTGTTCCTCGGGGTGCAGACGGTGAAGACACACGTCAGCAGCGTGCTGGCGAAGCTCGGCGCGCGGGACCGCACCCAGGCGGTGATCGCGGCGTACGAGTCGGGGTTCGTCGAGCCGTCGGAATGACCCCGGCGGCCGGCCGGCCGCGCGGTCAGGCCGGGTAGGCGTGGGTCTGGGCGGCCTTGACCGAGGCCCAGACCGCCGCCCCCGGCGCCAGCCCCAACTCCGCGACCGCGGCCGGGGTGAGGTCGGCGGCCATCGGCAGCTCCCCGGACAGCTCGGCGCGCACCTGGTCGCCGTGCAGGTCCAGGCCGGTGACCTCGGCCTTCCACAGGTTGCGGGCACTGGACTGCGGCCGCTCCCGGTACAGGGTCACCGCGGAGGGCGGAAAGGCCACGAAGGCCGGACCGGTCAGCTCCTCGGCGGTGGCCACGACCGTGCCGTCCGGGAGGGTGACCTGGGGGCCCTCGGCCCGGCCCTGGTACAGGTTCAGTCCGACCAGGCGGGCGATGTAGTCGGTGCGCGGCCGCCGGGCGACCTCTGCCGGGCTGCCGGACTGCACCTCCCGGCCGTCCTCGATCACCACCAGCCGGTCGGCCAGCACCATGGCGTCCAGCGGGTCGTGCGTCACCAGCACTGCCACTGCCTCGAACTCCGCCAGGTGGCGCCTCAGTTGGGCCCGTACGTCGAGCCGGGTGCGGGCGTCCAGGGCGGCCAGCGGCTCGTCCAGCAGGAGCAGCCGGGGCCGGACGGCCAGCGCCCGGGCGAGCGCCACCCGCTGCGCCTGGCCGCCGGAGAGCCGGCCCGGACGTACCGCGGCGTGCTCGGCCAGGCCCATCCGGTCCAGCCAGGCCGCGGCCTCGGCCCGGGCCTCGCGCTTCGGGCGGCCCTGGCAGCGCGGGCCGAAGGCGACGTTGTCGAGGGCGCTGAGGTGCGGGAACAGCAGGTAGTCCTGGAACACCACGCCGACCGGCCGCGCCTCGGCGGGGGTGTGCAGGCGCTGCGCCGGGTCCTCCAGGACGCGGCCGTCCAGGCGCAGGTGGCCGCCAGTGAGCGGGAGCAGGCCGGCCAGTGCGCGCAGGGCGGTGGACTTGCCGGCGCCGTTCGGGCCGAGCAGCGCGACCACCTCGCCGGGGGCGGCGGCGAGTGCGAGGTCGAGGGTGAACGCGGCGCGGTCCACCCGGAGGCGGGCGTCCAGGGCGGGGCTCGGGGTGCTCATCGGCTCTGCATTTCGGCTCTGCATCTCGGTTCAGGGGCCGGTTCGTTCGGTTCGGGGTCGGTTCGGCTCAGGGTCGGTTCGGGGCCGGTTCGGTCCGGGGGGCGGTTCAGGGGGTGGGTCGGGTCAAGGAGTCGACATCCAGCGGTCGCGCAGGCCGACCAGGACGGCGACGGAGACCGCCAGCAGGACCAGTGACAGCGCGATCGCGGCCTCCGGATCGGACTCCATGGCCAGGTAGACGGCCAGCGGCATGGTCTGGGTGCGGCCAGGGAAGTTGCCCGCGAAGGTGATCGTCGCGCCGAACTCGCCGAGTGCCCGGGCCCAGGCCAGGACGGCCCCGGCGGCGATCCCCGGGGCGATCATCGGCAGGGTGACCCGGCGGAACGCGGTCAGCCGGGAGGCGCCCAGGGTCGCGGCGGCCTCCTCGTAGCGGGGGTCGGCCGCCCGCAGCGCGCCCTCGACGCTGATCACCAGGAAGGGCATCGCCACGAAGGCCTCGGCGATCACGACCCCGGTGGTGGTGAAAGGCAGGGTGACGCCGAAGGCGGAGTCCAGCCAGGAGCCGACGATCCCGCGCCGCCCCAGCACCAGCAGCAGCGCCACACCGCCGACCACCGGCGGCAGCACCAGCGGCAGGGTGACCAGCGCCCGGATCACCCGCCGGCCGGGCAGCTCGGTGCGGGCGAGCAGCCAGGCCAGCGGGACGCCGAGGACCAGCGAGACCGCGGTGGCGGCCGTCGCGCAGATCAGCGACAGCCGCAGGGCTTCCCAGACGGCCGTGCTGGTGAGCTGCTCGGACAGGCCGCTCCACGGCGCTCGGACCAGCAGGCCCACCAGCGGGAGGACCAGGAACGCCAGCCCGAGCAGCGCCGGGAGCAGCAACGTGGCCGGGACGCGCTGCGTGCCCGGGCGGCGGCGCGGCAGGGCCCTCGCGGGTCCTGCCGTCACCGGGGCGCCGTGGTCCCCGGAGCCGTCGCGGCCGTCGGCACGGTTGCCGTCGCGGCCGGTGGTGCGCTTGTTCACGGTGCCTGGAAGCCCGCCGTGGTCAGCACCTGCTTGGCCTCGGGCGACTGGATGTAGGCGACAAAGGCGGCGGCGCCGTCCTTGTTCGGCGCCTTGGCGAGCGCGGCGATCGGGTAGTCGTTCACGGCCTTGTCGGCCTCGGGGAAGTCCACACCGTCGATCTTCGCAGCATCGGACTGCACATCGGTCTTGTACACCAGCGAGGCGTCGACCTCGCCGAGCTCGACCTTGGTGAGGGCACCCTTGACGTCCTGCTCCAGGGTGACCGGGGTGAGGTTGAGGCCCGCGGCCTTCAGCGCGGTCTGGGCGGCGGCGCCGCAGGGCACCTCCTTTGCGCACAGCGCGACCTTCACGCCCGGGGCGGTGAGGTCCTTCAGGCCCGCGATGTGCTTGGGGTTGCCCTTGGGCACGGCGATGGTGAGGGTGTTCTTCACGAAGGTCTTCGGCTCGCCGCCGGCGCCGCCCGCGTCGGTGACGGTCTTCATGGTGGCCGGGCTGGCGGCGGCGAAGACGTCCGCCGGGGCACCCGAGTTGATGCTGGTGGCGAGGGCGGAGCTGCCGCCGAAGTTGAACGTGACCTTGGTGCCCGGGTTGGCGGCCTCGAACTTCTTGCCGAGGTCGGTGAAGGTCTCCTTGAGCGAGGCAGCGGCGAACACGGTGATGTCGCCGTGGGCCTTCGGGGCGCTGCTGTTGCCGGTCGCGCCGCCCGTGGTGCTCGCGCCGCTGCTCGCGGCCGAGGAGGTGGAGCCGCCGTCGCTGTCGCAGGCGGTGACCCCGAGGCTGAGGGCGAGGGCCGCCGCGACGGCGACGGCGAGTCTGCGGCCGGCGGTGGTGCGGGTGCTCATCAGTGCTTCCCCTCCAGGGTTCGCGCCGGAAGGGGCGCGGAGGTGTGACCGCAGATGCGGCCATGACGGCGATCATAGTGCCGCAGATGCGAGCGATAAATCCTCTGTTGCTTCGCACAGACGGGCTGGGGTGAGGGGCTCGGGCCCGCTGTGGAAAGGCTCAAACGTGCACGGACGGTTCGTGTTCGCGGACGGTCCGGCGGGGCGGACCGTTCGGCGGGGGTGGCAGGTGGTCCCGGTGTGGAAAATGCGTCGCACCGAGGCCGGTCGAACGGCCAGAGTGTTCGCAGTCCGGCCGTACGACCGAGGAGCGGTCGCGCCGGGCCCAACGGCCGAGCCCAGGGGAGGAGTCCACCCATGTCCACACTTCGCGTCACCGCCGAGAAGCTGGTCATTCTCGAGCACCCGAACGCCGATGCCCTGGAGTTGGCGCAGGTCGGCCTCTACCGTGCGGTGGTCGCGAAGGGCGCCTACCGGACCGGCGACATCGCCCTCTACATCCCCGAACAGGCCGTCCTCCCGGATGAGTTGATCGAGGAGATCGGTCTGACCGGCAAGCTGGCCGGTGCGCGGGCGAACCGGGTCAAGGCGGTACGGCTGCGCGGAGAGCTCTCCCAGGGCATCGTCTGCCGGCCCGCCGCGCTCGCCGACACCGACCTGGCCGGGGCCGCGGACCGGGGCGAGGACTTCGCCGAGCTGCTCGGGATCGTCAAGTGGCAGCCGCCGGTGCCGACTTCGATGAGCGGAGAGGTGGTCAGCGCGCCGGACCTGCTGCCCTGGGTGGACGTCGAGAACCTCAAGCGCTACCCGGACGTCTTCGAGCCGGGCGAGCCGGTGGTGCTGACCGAGAAGCTGCACGGCAGTTGCTGCCTGGTCACCTACACCGCCGCCACCGGTGGGGTGCAGGTCTCCTCCAAGGGGATCGGCGCGCAGGGGCTGGCGCTGGCCGAGGACGCGCGCAACCTGTACTGGCGGGCGGTGCGCGGGTACGGCATCGCGGAGGTGGCGGCCCGACTGGCCGGGCGGCTGGGCGCCGAGCGGGTCGGCATCTTCGGCGAGGTATTCGGCGAGGGCGTCCAGGACCTGACGTACGGGGCCTCCGCGCGCACCGAACGGCCCGGCTACGCCGCGTTCGACGTGTCGGCCGTGGTTGACGGGCAGCTGACCTGGCTTCCCGCCGCCGAAGTGCTGGACGGCGAACTGCCGTTGGTGCCCGAGCTGTGGCGCGGGCCGTTCGACGCCGCGACGGTGCTGGCGTACGCGCAGGGCAGGGAGGCCCACTCCGGGCGCGAACTCCACCTGCGCGAGGGCGTGGTGGTCCGGCCGGTCGCCGAGCGCTGGAGCCCGGTGCTGGGCGGGCGGGCGATCGCCAAGGTGGTCAGCGACGCCTATCTGACGCGCAAGGGCGGCACCGAGTACGAGTGAGCCGGGCGCCCGGTGCTCGCGGTCGGATCGGGTCCGGTGCGTGGTCGGGTCGGGTGCGTGGTTGGGGCGGGTGCGCACGATGCGTGCCCGCCCGCGCGTTTGTGCCCGACGCTTCCACGGCTGAATACCCGTCAGTAAGGTTGAGGGATCGCCAGCGCAGAAGGAGTGCCGATGACCACCGCAGCCGCCGTACCCGGACCGGTCGGGAACCCCCTGGTCGGCTCGCTCTTCGACCTCACCCGCCGTCCGCTGCGCACCTACCTCGCGGCCCGTCGCGACTACGGGGACGTGGTGCGCTTCCAGGCCGGACCGCCCGGCCTGCGCGTCGAGTTCTACGGGGTGTTCTCGCCCGAGGGCGTCCACCAGGTGCTGGGCGCCGAGGCGGCCAACTTCCGCAAGGAGAACAACTTCTACGACGAGCTGCGGACCAGCGTCGGCAACGGGCTCCTCACCAGCCAGGACGGCGACTACCTGCGCCAGCGTCGGCTGGTCCAGCCGCTGTTCACCCGGCGCCGGGTGGACGGCTACGCCGACGCGCTCGCCCGGGAGGCGCAGGCGCTCGCCGAGCGGTGGCGGGCCGCGCCGGACGGGGTGGTGGACGCGGCGGAGGAGATGTCGCGGTTCGCGCTGCGCGCGGTGGCGCGGATCCTCTTCGGCGCCGACGTGGAGGAGGCGGTGGAGGTGGTGAACCGCAGCTTCCCGGCGCTCGGCGAGTACATCAAGGAGCGCGGCTTCGCACCGGTCCGGCTCCCGCGCAACTGGCCGACGCCCGGCAACCGGCGCGGCGCCGAGGCGCAGCGGGCGCTGTACGAGATCTGTGACCGGATCATTGCCGAGCGGGCCGCGCGCGGGGGTGGCGACGAGGACGCGGACGACCTGCTGACGCTGCTCGGAAGGGCCCGCGGCGAGGACGGGGAGCGGCTGGATCCGGCTGAACTTCGGGACCAGGTCCTGGTGTTCCTGCTCGCCGGGCACGAGACCACGGCCACCTCGCTGGCCTTCGCGCTGCATCTGCTGGCCAAGCACCCGGAGCAGCGCAAGCTCGCGCAGGAGGAGGCGCGGACCGTCCTGGCCGGGCGGGCGCCGACGGCGGCGGACCTGGAGCGGCTGCCGTACATCACCCGGGTGCTGAAGGAGTCGATGCGGCTCTTCCCGGCGGCGGCGCTGGTCGGGCGGAGGGCGGTCGAGGAGACGGTCATCGACGGGTACGTCATCCCGGCGGGGGCCCAGGTCGTGGTCGCACCGCTGGTCACCCAGCGGCACCCGGACCACTGGGTGGAGCCGGAGCGCTTCGACCCGGACCGGTTCCTGCCGGAGGAGGAGAAGGCCCGGCACCGGTACGCCTGGTTCCCGTTCGGCGGGGGACCGCGGGCGTGCATCGGGCAGCACTTCTCGATGCTGGAGGCGGTGCTGACCCTCGGGGTGCTACTGCGGGACTTCGACATGGAGGTGGTGGACCAGCGGGTGGCGCTCGCGCAGGGCATCACGCTGCGGGCGGCGAGTGCGATGCGGGTGCGGGTGGCGGCCGTGGGCTGACGGCTGACAGCTGGCGGGGTTCGGCGTTCAGCGGACAGATAACAGATTTCGAAATCTGTTATCTGTCCGCTGTTCGTTGTTTGCTGTCTGTTGTCCGCTGTTCGCAGCCCGCCGTTGGTCGTTCGCCGGGTGGTTCCATGCCGGGGTTCCACGGCGGATCTGGGCACACGACCGGGTCATTCGAACACATCGCCCCTGCCGTGCGGGCAGCTTTTCAGATCTTCGGGTGGACGATTCCGGCCCCTCGGTAGCGTCCCACGCACCCCAGGTCGAAAGCGCACATGCGAATGGCATATGCCCCGCGTGCAGTCCGCCCGGCCGGGGGAGCCCGGGCGCACCGCGTACCGCTCCGGGCCTGACCGGTCGACCGGAGGTCCCATGGGCACCCTGAACCACTTCAGCTTCGGCTGGCTGACACCCGTCCTCTCGTACCTGATGGCCTGCGCCGGCGCCGCCCTCGGGCTGCGCTGCACCCTGCGCGGCCTCGCCGCGAGCGGCGCTGTCCGCCGGAACTGGCTGGTCACCGCCGCCGCGGCGATCGGCTCCGGCATCTGGACCATGCACTTCGTCGCCATGTTCGGCTTCACCGTGGACGGCACCGAGCTGCGCTACAACGTGCCGCTGACCGTGCTCAGCCTGGTCGTCGCGGTGCTGGTCACCGGCCTCGGCCTGACCGTCGTCACCTACGGCAGGCACCGGGGCCTCGCCCTGCTCGGCGGCGGCTTCACCACCGGGGTCGGCGTCGCCGCGATGCACTACCTCGGGATGGCCGCCGTCCGGATGCACGGCGGGCTGCGCTACGACGCCGGAACGGTCGCGCTGTCCGTGCTGGTCGCGGTCGGCGCCGCCACCGCCGCGCTCTGGGCCGCCGTCACCATCCGCAACGTGTACGCGGCGGTGGCCGCCTCGCTGGCCATGGGGCTCGCCGTCAGCTGCATGCACTACACCGGCATGGCTGCCGTGCACGTCCAGCTGGACCCCGCCCGCACCGGCCTCGGCGGGGTCAGTCCGATGGAGTTCGTCTTCCCGCTCGCCGTCGGCCTCGGCTCCTTCCTCTTCCTCGCCTCGGCTTTCGTCGCGCTCTCCCCGACCGCCCAGGAGCGGGCCGGCTACCTGGCGGCGGGCGAGCTGACCATCGAGGAGTTCCCGGCGCCGCCCGCCCACCCCGACGTCGAGCTCCCGGGCGCGGGACTCCTCGACCCGTACCGCCACGGCTCCGAGAGCCACGACCGCGCCGCCTGAGCGGCCGCGCTCGGGGCGCTCCCCGTCCGGCGCCGTTCCCCGTCGACGTCCGGTACCGCCGACGTCCGTTCCGGCCGAAGTCCGTTCCCGTCCGACGCCAGCCCCCGCCCGAAAGGCCCCTCACCCATGCGAGAAGACCGCGGTACCGCCCCCGGGGCCCGCCGGGGTGCCCACGCCGGGCCGCCCGCCCGTCCACCGCGCCCCGGGCCCTGGCTGCGCGGGCTGCGTCCCCGGACCGTCCGGGCCCGGATCATCGCCCTGCTGATGGTCCCGGTCGTCTCCGTCATCGCCCTCTGGAGTTTCGCGACCGTCACCACCGCCCAGGGCGTCTGGGACCTGCTGCGCTTGCGCGACGCCCAGCGCACCCTGCTCGCGCCCGTCGCCGGGACGGTCGCCGGCCTTCAGGCCGAACGCGCCGCCGCCGGCCAGCTGTTGGCCACCCCGGGCGCCGCGCCCTCCGCGCCCTCCGCGCCCTCCGCCCCGTCCGCCGCTCGGGAGAGCGCCCTGCGCGAGGCCGCCGACACCACCGACCGGGCGCTCGCCCCGCTGTTCCCCGACCCCCGCCACCCGGGCCAGGGCTACAATCGCGCGGACGCCCAGGGTCTGGGCGCCGACGCCGCCGCCCGCCTGGACGCCCTCGGCACCTCCCTCGCCGCCCTGCCCGAGCTGCGCGCCCGGGTGCTGGCCCGGACCGTCGGCTGGCCCGAGGCGTACGCCGCGTACGGCGCGGCCGTGGACCGGGCGCTCGCCGTGTCCGGCGCCGTCGCCCCGCAGCAGGACGGCAGGTCGGCCGCCGACACCCGGGTGCTGCTGGACCTCGCCCGTTCCCGCGAACTCCTCACCCGTGAGGACGCGTTGCTGCGCACCGCCCAGCTCTCCGGCGCGCTCGGCGACGACCAGCTCCGCGAGTTCTCCGGCACGGTCTTCGCCCGGCGCGAGTTCGAGCAGGGTACGGCCGCCGACCTGCGCCCCGCCGACCGGGACGCGCTGCTCGCCGTCACCGACGGCCAGGACCACCGGGAGCTGGTCGGCTACGAGGACACGGTCCGTACCGCCGCCGACGGCCGGGCCGCCGTCGCCGCCGTGCCCGCCGACCGGTGGGCGATGGTGGCCGGGAACGTGACCGGTGGCCTGCGCGCCGTCGAGGACCGGGCCGGACGGCTCGCCGCCGAGCGCCAGAACCCCTACGCCCTGGGCCTGTTCACACCGGCCGGGATCGCTGTGCTGCTCGGTCTGCTCGGGGTGGTCGCCTCGCTGGTGATCTCGGTGCAGATCGGCCGCGGCCTGGTCACCGAGCTGATCGGCCTGCGGAACTCGGCACTTGACCTGGCCGGCCGCAAACTGCCCGCCACGATCCGGAAGCTGCGCGCGGGGGAGGAGGTGGACATCGAGGCCGAGGCGCCCCGCCCGGTGGGTCGCGACGACGAGATCGGCCAGGTGCACCGGGCGCTCGGCACCGTCCAACGGGCGGCCGTCACGGCGGCGGTGGAACGGGCCGAGGTGCTGTCCGGGGTCTCCGGGGTGTTCGTCAACCTCGCGCGCCGCAGCCAGGTCCTCGTGCACCGCCAACTCACCCTTCTGGACGCCATGGAGCGGCGCACCGAGGACCCGTCCGAGCTGGCCGACCTGTTCCGTCTCGACCACCTCACCACCCGGATGCGACGCCACGCGGAGGGCCTGATCATCCTCTCCGGGGCCGTCCCCGGCCGGGCCTGGCGCCGGCCCGTCCCCCTGGTGGACGTGGTGCGCGCGGCCGTCTCGGAGGTCGAGGAGTACGCCAGGGTCGAGGTGCACCCGCTGCCGCGGGCCGCCGTGGTCGGCCACGCCGTCGCCGACCTCACCCACCTGGTGGCCGAACTGGTCGAGAACGCCACCGGGTTCTCCCCGCCGCACACCCGGGTGCACATCCGGGGCGAACAGGTCGGCAACGGCTACGCGTTGGAGATCGAGGACCGCGGCCTCGGCATGGGAGCGGCCCAGCTGGCCGCCGCCAACCGCCGGATCGCCGCCGCCGAGCAGGCCGACCTGTTCGACAGCGACCGGCTCGGCCTGTTCGTGGTCAGTCGGCTCGCCCGGCGGCACGACGTCAGGGTCTCGCTGGTGACCTCCGCGTACGGCGGCACCACCGCCGTGGTCCTGCTGCCCACCGGGGTGCTGGCCGACGAGCGGCACGGCGGGGCGCAATCCTTCGACTCGGTAGCGGAGTTGGACGTCGTCACCGCTCCGGCCGGTCCGGCCGCCCCGGAATGGATGGCTGTGCCGGAGAGCCTGGCCTTCCCGGAGCCGCCGACCGCCGCGACGGGACCGGAGCCCGCACCCCTCCCGGCCGAGGGCCTGGCCTTCCCCGGTGGCGGGGTGACGGAGATCGAGCTTCCGGCGGCGGGTGGGCCGCTGCCGGAGGGTGGGGCGCTGCTGGCCTTCGGCGTCCGGGGCGGCGACCCCGGGCCGGTGCGCCGCACCCCCTTCCGGGCCTCCGGCGCCCGGACGGCCGGACCGGCTGCGGACGGGGGCCAGGGTGCCGCCTCCCGTCCGCAGTCCGGTCCGCCGCAGCCGTACCGCACGGCGGCCGTGCCGGCGGCCGGAGAATCACAACCGGGCGGCGGGCCAGAGGAGTTGCCGCGTCGAGTGCGGCAGGCGAGCCTGGTTCCCCAACTGCGCGAGGCCCCGGCCGGACCGGCCCCGCGCACCCGCCGGACCACCGTCGCCGGGGCTTCCGGGGTCGCCGGTCCGGCGCCCGAGGGTCGCAGCCCGGAGGCGGCGCGCGCGGCGATGTCCGCCTTCCAGAGCGGCTGGGCACGCGGACTGCGCCCTGACCGGCGGCCCGAGGACCCGCCGGCCGACCCGGCCCTGCCCCGGCCGCCGCGCCACCATCCGTCCTCGCCCCGACCCGAAGGAGACCGTCCGTGATCGGCACCACCCACCGCGCGGGGGAACTGAACTGGCTCCTGGACGAGTTGGTCCAGCGCGCCCCCGAGGTCCGGTTCGCCGTGATGCTCTCCGCCGACGGCCTGGCCATGGGCACCTCGACCGGACTGGACAGAGAGGACGGCGAGCACCTCGCCGCTGTCGCCTCCGGCTTCCACAGTCTGGCCAAGGGCGCCGGCCGGCACTTCGGCGCGGGCGAAGTCCGTCAGACCATGGTCGAGCTGGAGGGCGGCTACCTGCTCGTCGCGGCGGCCGGGGAGGGCACCTGCCTGGCCGTGTTCGCGAGCGCCCGGGCCGACCTCGGGCTGATCGCCTACGAGATGGCCAGACTGGTCCGCCGGGTCGGGGAGCACCTGAGCGCCGCGCCCCGCGTGGTGTACGGCGGGTGAGCCCGGTGCCCCGACCGGACCGGCCGTACCCGGCGGACCGCCCCTACCGACCGGACCGCTCGTACGGGTCTGACCAGCCGTCGGAGTCGGATCGTCCGTATGAACCGGATCACCGGTACGGGTCGGCGCCCGCGTTCCATCCGTACCACCAGCGGCATCCGGAGCAGCCACGGGCCGAGTCCGGCGAACGCTCCCGAAACCCGCTCGCCGCCGCCCACCGGGCCCGCTGGTACGACGACGAGGCCGGGCCGCTCGTCCGGCCGTACACGATGACCAGGGGTCGGACCGGCGTGGGCGAGCGGCAGTTCGACCTGATCGCCGTGGTCGTGTCCGACCTGCCCGACCCGGCGCTCACCCCGGACACGCCCGAGCCACCGGTCGGCCCGGAGCAGGCGCGCATCCTCGGCCTGTGCCGGGGCACGCCGCTGTCCGTGGCCGAGCTGGCCGCCGACCTCGACCTGCCGTTGGGCGTCGTGCGGGTGCTGCTCGGCGACCTGCTGGCCGCCGGGCTCGTCCGGGTCAGCCGCCCCGTCCCGCCCGCCCTGCTCCCCGACGAGCGCATCCTCCAGGAGGTCATCCATGGACTCCGTGCACTCTGACCACCCGTCCGACTGCCAGCCGTCCGACCGCCAGCCGTCCGACCGCCGACTGTCCGACCCGGTGGACCCGGCCGACTCCGTGCTCGCGCTCAAGATCCTGGTGGCGGGCGGCTTCGGGGTCGGCAAGACGACGCTGGTCGGCGCCGTCAGCGAGATCCGGCCGCTGCGCACCGAGGAGCGGCTGACCGAAGCCGGGCGCGGGGTGGACGACCTCGACGGCGTCGAGCGCAAGACCACCACCACGGTGGCGATGGACTTCGGCCGGATCACCATTCGCGAGGGCCTGGCGGTCTACCTGTTCGGCACTCCGGGGCAGGACCGGTTCTGGTTCCTCTGGGACGAGCTGGCGCAGGGCGCGCTCGGTGCGGTGGTGCTGGCCGACACTCGGCGGCTGACCGACTGCTTCCCGGCCGTGGACTTCTTCGAGCACCGGGGCATTCCGTTCGTGGTCGCGGTGAACCGTTTCGCGGGGACGCGCGAGTTCGGTCCCGAGGAGGTCGCCCGCGCGCTGGACCTGGACGCCGGGACGCCGGTGGTGTTGTGCGATGCGCGTCAGCGGGCCTCGGGGAAGGAGGTGCTGATCAACCTGGTCGAGCACGCGGGGCGGGTGCACACCGCGCGGCTGCTCGAGGAGGTCTCGCCGATCCGGTGACCGGCTCGGCGGGGCGGTCGGTCGGGTGGGACGACTGGTCGGGTGGGACGAGGGCCAGCGGATTTCAGCGAACGGATGTCGGCGAACAGGCTTCAGCGAACAGAGTTCAGCTGACGGATGACAGATTTCGAAATCTGTCATCCGTCAGCTGTCATCGCCTACCCGCTCAGCTGTGCCACTGGAACACGATCTTCGTCCAGGTGGACCCCGGGCAGTTGCCCCACACCGCCCAGGCCTGCGGTCGGGCGCCGATCCACAGGCCGACCGAGTAGTTGCCGTTGGCGCAGTAGGTGATGGTGCGCAGCTGGCCGGAGTAGATGTTGCAGTACCCCTCCCAGCGCCAGCCGTAGTTGGCGGTGATCACGCAGTGGTAGGGGACGGCGACGACGTGCGGCGAGGCCGCCGCGGCCCCGGGGGTGATGGTCTGGTCGGCGGCCGGAGCCGCGGCGGCCGGCAGGGTGGCGGAACCGAGCACGCCCAGGGCGGCCGCGGTGGCCATCCCGAAGGTGGCGATCTTCCTGGCGATGCAGCCTCGCATGGCACTTCTCCTCGTTCAACGGTTGCCATCGGGCGGAGCGCCCCGGCAGGCGGAACGGCGGGTGAGGTGAAGTCCCGCCTCCCGCCCGGTCGATGACGAATTGCACACGAATGACTGCGCAGCGTGAGACGACGACCTATGATGTGACTCGCGTCACAACCCGCCCGGTTGGCCGGCCCGAGGCCGGCCCCAACTGGGCGTTCAGGATGCCGATTTCCGGGGAGAGCGGCATGGCGGATTGCAGCGGACGACATGCGGGCGGGCATGGGAAGGGCTTCGGTTCGGGTCCTACCGAGCGCCAATCCGCCGATTTCAACCGGATGTTCACCGACCTTCTGCCCAGACTCCACCGGGCGGCCGAGATGCTCGCCGGAAACCCGCTCGCTGCCGGTGACGTCGTCCACGACGCCTACCTGCGGATCGCCCGCCGACCGGAGCGGTTCCTCAGCCATCCTCAGCCGTACGCCTACGCCTTCACCACGATGACCAACATCCTGCGCGACCAGTGGCGCCGGGAGCGCCGCCGGGTGGCGCTGCCCGAGGTGTCCGGGCTGGCCGAGGCGGTGGAGCGCGGCCGGTCCGCGCTCGACCCGCCGTCCGGCGGGATGGCCGAGCTGCAGGCCCGCTGGGAGGTGGTCCGGCTGCTCGGCTTCCTGACGGCCAAGCAGGCCAGGGTCGTGGTGCTGGTGGACCTCGACGGCTACTCCGTCGACGAGGCCGCCGAACTGCTCGGTCTGCACCGCAGCACCCTGGCCGTCACCCGGCGCCGCGCCCACGGCCGGCTGCGCGCCGTCCTGGAGCACGAGCGTCGGCACGGGGCCTGAGCGCGGTGCCCGGGGCCTGAGCGCGGTGCCCGGGGTGGCGTCCGGATGCGGCCCGGATGGCATCCGAGGACTCCGGACAAGGCTCCGACCGGGCCACCGACGCACCGAACTGACGGCAAGTCGGCTGATGCGTGCCACCGGCCCGTACGCTCAAATCGTGATCACGGACGAGGACCACCGCCTGCGAGCCCTGGCCGAGGACGGCCGCTGGCCCGAGCTGCTCGCCGCCTACCGGCAGGGCCGGGCGGCCGCCGTCGTGCAGGCCGGGGAGCGGGCCGCCGTGGACCTGACCGCGCCGCTCGGCCACCTGATCGCCTACTCGGCGCCGCCCGAACTGGCCGTCCGGCTGTTCGACGCGGACGGCGGCGAGGGGACGGTCGCCGGGGTGGCCGACCACGACGCCGGCCCGCTCTGGGAGGTCCTGGCGACCCGGCACTCCTGGCTGCGGCTGGCCCCGTTGCTCGGCCCGGCCCCGGTGCGCCGACTGGTCGCGCACACCCGGGTGCTGCTCGGCGAGGACCTCTCGTACGGGGCCGAGCCCGACCCGGACGGCGTGCCGCTGCGGTTGGAGCCGTGGGAGGCGGCGGGCTGGGACGAGGCCTCGCGGGTGCGCGAGTACCTGCCCGGCGGGGGAGCACGCAGCGCGTTGCTGACCCTGCCGGCCAGTCGGGAGGGCCTGGGCGAGGTCGAGCTGCCGGAACCGGGCGGGCGGCTGGGCGGCCAGCGGGTCACCCGGGCGCTGGCCGAACTGTCCGCGCTCGCGCCCTGGGTGGAGGTGGTCTGCGTCCGCGGCCAGGCCCAGTTGGCGGCCGCCGTGCTGGCCCGGCGCCGTCGGGTGGTCGGCGGGTACCTGCCGTTCGCGCTCGCCTGCCCGGCGCTGGTGCAGGCGGCCGCCGTGGGCCGCACCCACGGCGGCGCGCACGGGCGGCTGGGCCTCTGGCGGGCGCTGGGCGCGATGGCCGGTGCGGAGGGGCCGGACCGGACCGAGGTGAACGCCCTGGTGGCCCGGATGCGCTGCTTCACCTGGCAGGAGCCGGCCGCCGGGCTGCGCCACCTGCACCTCGCGCTGGAGGATCCGGCGAGCGGGGTGGCCTGGGCGGTCAGCGGCTCGCAGGAGTTCTGACCGCGGCGGCGGCGGACATGGAGAACCCCCGGCCCGGCGCTTGGGTTCTAACGGTCGTCGCAACACCCGAGCTCAAGGTGTGCGATGGAGTTCGAGATCCGTAGGGACCGGAAGCCGCAGGGGCCCAGGAAGCTCCGTGTCGAGC